>CALGPR010000414.1 GCA_937960425.1 uncultured Lentisphaeria bacterium | reverse complement strand
GCGCGAAATTGAAAACAAATTGAAAACGGATTATCCGGATGAATGGCAGGAAATACAGGAGTTGCGTAAGAACGATCGTGAAGCGGCGCCGGAAAAGATGAAAGAACTGATCGAAAAAGCCGGATTGGCGGAGCAGCCGAGTAAATAAGAACCGGAACGAAGAATCCCGCCGGGGATCCCACAATTGCCCCGGCGGAGAGGAGTAGAAGTTGATGTTTTTGCAGGGAAAAGGCGTTGTCAACAGTATTGTGATCGGTGGTGGCGCTGTCTGCGGATGCCGGTTACGGAAAAAAGGACGCAAAATTCAGGTTCTGCGGGCAGAAAGAAAAGAATACTCCGATGGTGCTTATTCACCGGCATTGGAAGAGATTTTGCGAGCTTTAGGGGGAGGGCAGGACAATATTATAATTGTTGCCGCTGCATTGCCGGGAGGGACTTTTTTTCGCATGACAACAGTGAAAATGCCACCTCGTGAGTTAGCTGGTGCTCTTGATTTTGAACTCGGCGAACATGTTTTACAACTGCCGGATCCGTATCGGATGCAGTTTACAAGTGAGCCGCATCCAGATCCGGAACTTGTGTATGCCAATGTTTCTGTCCTGCCAACTTCAGCATTCGAACCGATTGCTGCAGCATTCAGCGCAACACGAAATACGTTGGATGATTTTCTGCATCCTCTTCTGGCTTTGGATGCACAGACTGCCGAGGAGGGAATCTATTTGCCGGATATTGAACCGGAGTATTATTTCCAAAAACAAACTTTTCATGAAAATAATGAGGAGCCAGAGGTTTGTTTCGACCGAATCAATCAGAGGCTCCTTGATAAATATCATAATTGCGTTGAAGTAAGCGAACGTTGCCGCGTTGAAGAAAGAAGTTTCTTTTTCGATTACTTTACTGCAGTTTTTGTCGGAAATTATGTTCTGAATGGAGCGTGGCATACTCAGCGGCTGGGTTTGAATATTGTCCCGAAGTTATTACGGCCCAGGCGGTTGGTGATGCAATTCCGGATCATGGCGTTGTTATTGCTTCTGATCGTCGGGCTTTTCGCGGTAGATTTTCTCAGTCGCGGCAATTCCTTTAAAAATGAACTCGACGAAGTAAGTGGTGAAGTTTCCTCGGTACAATCGGAAATCGATTCTTTGACGCGTACTCAAAAAGCGCGGGATAAAGAGTATAAGGAAATGGCAAGAGTGCTTGCTTTGCGTACCGGGAATGCCAATTTATTGGAATATATGGCGCGGATTTCAGAACTTTTGCCTACTGATGTGCTGGTCAGTAATATGCAATGGAACGAAAATACGTTGGATATGAATTTGCAGACAGAGTCAGACAGTTTTGATGAATCACTGTTCCGGCGTTGTTTGCCCGGCTGGAAGGTGGCTAATTTTACTCAACGCCGTATGGGGGATACTTTATCAATTCTCAATGTTCGGTTGGAACGGGAAGCCGTAACGGAGGATAATGCAAAATGACTGAAGCAACTAAGCAATGGTTGAAGTCGCCCAAAGGGAAATTAACCGCAGCATTGACGGCAATGTTTCTGGCATGGATCTTCATGTTCTGGCAATTCAGCGACAGCTTAAGTGATTTCCTGCCCAGCAATGCCCGGATAAAAACATTGCAGACAACTCTCAAGACGTTACAGAATAAGGCAATTGAGTTGCGGGAAAAACAAAATGAATTTGATGCTATGGAAAAACAATACCGTGCATTGATTGCCAGTGCCTGGCGGGACAGCGAGGAAAATCCTGCTGAAACAATTTTACGCCGCAGAATTGAAAGTGCCGCATCTTCAAGCGAAATCAAATTGTCTGGAATTGGTTCAGGAAGAATCACCCGGATGAATAACGAACTTTTTTTTATTGATGTTGATGTATCGTGGATGGATACACTTGAAAATTCCGCAAGATTTTTAAAGGCGTTGGAAGAAGGCGAAAAAACTGTCTTCTGGCGTCAGCTTTCTTTGCGGCCGATGATGATGCAGGAAGAGCAGAAAATCAACTGTTCCGGCGCTGTTCGGATCATTGTTTTTGATGGAATTGAGAAAAATGTGCAGCCCGGAGAAAGGAGCGCTGGATAATGCGGATGCTTCTGATTGTGGTTAATATTCTGTTGGCATGCTACCTTGCATACGGTGCATTCACCTTTTTCGGCGGAAGCACTTCTGATGAACCTGTTTATACCGTAAAAACACGGACAGAAAAAAAAGTTACCGAGAAAAATACTCCCAGAAAAGTTGAAATTACTCCTTTTACCGGGGATGCTGTTGCCGTGATTTCGACACAGAATATTTTTGATTCTTCCCGTTGTTCGGCTGTTTCTTCATTGCGGGATCGAGCGGCTCAAGTTACCATGACTCTGGTAGGGACTTTTCAGGTTGACGAGGATATCGGTGCGATTATTCTTATGAAACAGCGAAGCAATGAACGACGGGAAGGCCCTCCTGTTCCCGGTGAACCACCACCAGCTCCCCCTGTTCCTCCAAACGCGGCAAAGGCAAGTACTTCGCGAGCTTCCACCAGAAACGGAAGCAATCGATCACGCTTTGGAACATCCCGGTGGAACTCTCAGAATAACCGCTCTGCGACTGCTTCTACAGAGGGAAATACAACTACTTATAAACAGTATATCCGCAAAGGTGAACGGTTGGAAAATGGATATGTCTTAGCGGAAGTAACACGCAGCAGTGTTACTTTGACGCGTGGCAATGAAAAGCTGGAATTGGAAATACAGGACGCATCTGTAAATGCGCCAGCAACTGTTGCGGCGAATGCAAATGCTGCCAGGCAGAACCAGCGCGGTCAGCGTAACGGTATGCAGGAATTTGTGCGGATTATGGATAGAATGCAGAGAATGCAGAACGCACAAATGCTTGGTGTAATGCGTACGTTGCAGAATAACAACAATAATAACAATCGAAACAGCCGGAGCCGGAATACTAACAGCAATAATAACAATAATTCCGGTGGCCGCATGGGGGGCTTTGGTGGCGGTCCCCCTGGCCCGGGCGGAGGGCCGCGATGAGAAAGTCTGGTAGTAAGTACAAAATATAGCAGGGATAGTAGGATTTACCATTATGAAACGATTATTGATGCTGAAGCCGTGGGAGCATGTTGTATTAAGCAGTGCGATGATGTTATTATTGTCATCCTGCACCTGGCTGAATGAAGAAACGGAAGAGCCCAAGGGCAAAAATTATGATTTTCTGAAGACTTTAGACGGAGAGGAGACGCCGGCAGTTCGGGAAAGTATGGAGCAGGAAAATGTAACATCACCCGAGTTGGAACGCAACGAAGAGCTGGAAAAACTGATTGCCGACGAGGCAACAACTGGCGGTAAAAAGGTCGATGTCGCTTCAGAAAATGTTTCCGCAACGGCAACAGAAAGTACTACGGCAGCTCGTTTTTATGAAGATTACATCCTGATGGACGGGGATGAAGAATTGGCTGTTTCGTTGGTGTTTAACAGTGCCCCGCTTTTAGATGTCTTGCCCGCGTTTGCCGACGTTCTTGGTTTTAATTATTTGATTGACAGCGATCTGAAAGGTGTGGTAACGCTCAACATCAATTCCATGATGACCAAACGGGAATTATGGGAAACTTTTGATAAAATGCTTAACCTTGCCGGCGCCGGCGTCGTGATTGAGAACCAGCTTTTCCGGATTGTATCTTTGAGTAAACTGCCGATGCAGCCGGATCTGCGCATTGGCGGCGGCAACAGCAGCGAAGTCTTTTGTTATGCTTTAAAAAATGAACTTGCAGCCAACGCTGTCACACAGATAAAACCTTTTATGGGGAAAGATGCAGTAGCGGTGCCATTGACGACTCCCAATGCAATCCTGATCAGTGACGACAGCAGTAATATTGTGAAATTAAGTCAACTTCTGGAAATTATTGATCAGAGCGGCAAACAGAATTGGCAGAAGGTTGTCTTGCCGTGCCGGAATACGCTTCCGTCAAAAATCAGTGAAGAATTAACGGCAGTTCTGCCGGTTTTGGGGTTGAATGTCATGTCTGTGGAGGACAAAGTAGAACAACCCGGCTCTGTACTTCTTAACGGAATTGATCGGCTGCAGCTGATTGTTGCGTCTGCTGCGACAGAAGAAGCCATCAATATGATTAAACAGTGGGTTGCCATTCTGGATTCTGTTGATGCTTCGACTCAGGAGCAGTTGTATGTTTACAAAGTTGCTCATGGAAAGGCCAGTGAGTTGGCTGAGGCGCTTTCAGTTGTGTTTCAAACCCAGGGAACCAGCTACAGCATCGATACTTCGACTGGCAACAGCCGTACCGATTCAGTTAATGCTGTAGTTAGTCGCAACAGCAGCAGTTCTGATGTTCCCAGCAATACAGAAATTGACCAGAAAAGCAGCGTCTTTGAAACTCCTGTTCGTGTCTTTGCTAACGGGGTGTACAATACATTGACAATTCGGACTACCCCACGGACATATGCGATGATCAAAGCTTTACTTGATCGCCTTGATGCAGTTCCGGCACAGGTTTTACTTCAGGTGCTTGTTGTAGAGGTTACTCTGACTGATTCGACTCAGTTTGGACTGGAATTTTCCTATAAAGGATCCGGTAAAGTTGATACCATCAGCCAGACGAATTATAAAAATCTGAATCCGGGGGAAGGCACCGATACCGGGTTCAGTTTCCTGATGACTGACCCGGACAGTCCGGATGATACTTTTGCGTATTTGCGTGCCCTTGCCGGAAATAACACGATAAAGGTGATTTCCAGCCCGCAGTTGCTGGTGCGCAGCAATACAGAAGCGAAAATTTCCGTAGGAACTCGTGTGCCGGTTTTGAATGCGGTTATTACCGATACTGCGTCAACAATGGATAACTCCCTGAAGTCCAGTATCGATTACCTCGATACCGGTATTATTTTGAATATTACACCACAAATCACCAGCACAGAGCTGATTTCTCTGGACGTTGAGCAAACTCTTTCTGATGCCGTGAGCAATACTGTCAGCACAATTGATTCGCCGATGATTAACGAACGTGTGGTTCAGACTTCCATGACCATTGCCAACGGTAGAACAATGATTATCGGAGGGTTGATCCAGGAAAAGATTAATGATGATTTACAGACCGTTCCGATTTTAAGTGATATTCCATTTCTTAACCGCCTGGTCGGTGATACAGACCGTTCCGTTGAGCGATCGGAAATTCTGGTCATGATTACCGGTTATATTATTAATGAACAAAGTCCGGTGCAGGATATGTTGAAGCGCTACGATGAGGCATTGCAGTCGATCAATGAATTTGAAGATCGCCGTTTGGCACGGAGACAGGAAAAGAATGAACTTGAGGTCAGTGACGAGGCTCCTGAAGTTATGGAGTTGAGCGCTGAAGTCGATTCCGGAGAGGAAAAATGACGGTAGCGGAAACAACTTATTCCGAATCTCTTG
The DNA here is from genome assembly GCA_937960425.1 of uncultured Lentisphaeria bacterium. GTDB lineage: Bacteria > Verrucomicrobiota > Lentisphaeria > Victivallales > Victivallaceae > UMGS1518. The sequence goes on along the minus strand of CALGPR010000414.1, from coordinate 13,110 downwards.
CAAGGCTGCGGGCTGTCTTGAAGGAACGCTGCCCGGATTATCCGGACGATTGGACGACTCCGGAAGAGGCACGGAATGCCGACCGCAGATTGTTGGAAGAGGGGATTTGTACTGATGCAGAGCTTGTCGCACTTTATGGAAAATGTTTCAATCTGGAATGTGTAGATGAGGATGCTGTCGGGATCCCAGAAGAATTTCCCGGATTATCAGAAGTATATTGTAATGCAAATACCTGTCTCCCTTTGGAATGGGATGAGGAAACGGTATCATTGCTGATTGCCGATCCATACCAGATTGAACAACATCGGTTCTTGTTCCGCAAGGAGTTACAGAAAAAAGTTGTTTTTTTTCTGGCGCGACGTACCTTTTTGGAGCGTATGCTCAGCAAAATTTCCGCACAGGACAAGGAAAGCGACATGCTCAATGCCGGCGCGGAAGACGAAGATACTCTGCGTACTCTGGCTGGAGAAGCAAGAATTGTCCGGCTGGTTAACGATATTTTTACTCGCGCCATTGAATTGGGTGCAAGCGATATTCACATCGAACCCGGAGAAGAAAATGTTTCTGTACGTTGCCGGGTGGATGGCGTATTGACAGAGATCCTGAATTGTCCCTTGTCGCAGTTCCCGGCGATTGCGTCGCGCATTAAACTGATCGGTGGGTTGAATATTGCTGAAAGTCGTTTGCCGCAGGATGGGCGTACGACGTTTCAACTTGGGCGGATGGAGCTGGATATGCGTATCAGCACAATTCCAATTCTGACTGGCGAAAGTATTGTATTGCGTTTGTTGAACAAGGAAGCAATTCGGTTCGATTTGAAAAATCTCGGGTTGAGCGATGCTGATTTTCAGCGTTTTTCCCGGCTTGTGGAGCTGCCGCATGGCATTATTCTTGTCGTCGGCCCTACGGGAAGCGGAAAAACGACTACCCTTTACAGCGCAATCAATAAATTAAATGACCAGAAGCGTAAAATTATTACAATTGAAGATCCGGTGGAGTATCAGACACCCGGTCTTTGCCAGATGCAGGTAAATGCCAAAATCGGCGTTACTTTTGCTGCTGGATTGCGTCACATTGTCCGGCAGGACCCCGACGTCATCCTTGTTGGTGAGATTCGTGACCGTGAAACTGCGGATATTGCCATCAACGCAGCGCTGACTGGGCATCTGGTGCTCAGTACCCTGCATACCAACGATGCCGTTGGGGCAATTACTCGATTGATTGATATGGGGGTAGAAAGTTTTCTGGTTGCGTCTGCCTTGTATGGTGTACTGTCTCAGCGTCTGGTCCGGAAAATCTGTTCGGTATGTCACGGATCCGGGCGCGACAGCGGCGGCAATCGCTGCCGTCATTGTAATGGAACCGGATACAAAGGGCGTTGCGGGATTTTTGAGTTGCTGACAATGAATGACGAAATGCGCAGTGCGGTAAACAGCAACCTGCCTAGTTCTGAGTTAGAAGCTCTTGCCATCAAACATGGCATGGTTACCTTGCAGCAGGATGGGGAACGAAAGGTTCGCGACGGGATTACTACAGCTGAAGAACTGGCACGTTCCACTGCGGAGTTGTAAGGCGGAGAAACAACGACGATGGCTCTTTATAAGTACATTGCTGCAACTCGAGGTGAAGCCCCGCGGGAATTGCTGATAGAAGCGGACAACCCGACGGAAGCTTTGGGGAAATTACGCAGTTTGAAAATGGTGCCAATTCGTGCTCTTGGCGAAGTCGGCGAAGAGGATGGCAAATTCAAATTAACGTTGACTCGCAGTAAAATCAATGTTTTTGAATTTACCCGCCAACTGTCTCCATTGCTTGATTCGTATATTCCTTTGGAACGGGCATTGAATATTATTGCTGACAGTTCTCCGGAGGGAGAACAACGGCAGTTTGTGACTTCGTTGCGCCAAGGGTTGCACGAAGGGAAAAAATTTTCTCAATTGGTACGTTCTCATGGACGGTTGTTTCCCGGTTATTATGCCAATTTGATTGAAACCGGTGAAGAAACCGGCTGCCTGCCGGAAGTGACCAGACAGCTTTACGGTTTTATGGAAGAAAGCAAGAATTTGCGGGATTTCATTATTTCAAGTTCAATTTATCCATTGGCGGTATTGGCGATTACTCTGATTGTGACGGTGGTGCTGTTTACGGTTTTTGTGCCGAAATTTGCAAAAGTTTTTCTGGATATGGGGAAACAATTGCCGTTTTCTATTGAATTTTTAATGACAGTAAGCCATATTTGCCTGCATGCACTGTGGCTTGTGCCTTTGCTTGCCGCGGCAATTTATACAATTCTTCTCATGGTATATGGCAAAGAAGGGTTGGCTGAACGGTACGCGGATTTTTTGACAAAAATCCCACTGCTGGGTAGAATTATGGTTGATTTGGATATGTGCAAATATATTCGTACTCTTTCGATTTTGATTACCAACCATGTGGAAATCATTCGTACAGTGGGAATTGCAGGAAAGGTGATTCAGAATCGCAAAGTGCGGCACAGTTTTGAACATCTGGATCGGAAGCTGAAGGCTGGAGAAAAACTTTCGGCAACCTTGACTGGAAATGAATATGTGCCCAGAAGCATGGTCGCCATGCTCCGTGTGGGGGAAGAAACCGGTAGTGTCGGGGAAATGTTGCAGCGAATTGCTGGAAATCTGGAAACCGATACACGTCTGAAAATTAAACGGTTGCTCAGCCTTTTTGAGCCGGCGATCATCGTCTTCCTGGCGTTGATGGTTCTGACTGTGGTTGTGGCAATCTTTGTGGCTATGATGGAAATGAACTCAATTAATACGGGAGGAAGTTCAATATGAGAAAGTTGAAACAAAACAAACAGAGAAACTTCACACTGATTGAAGTTGTCGTCGTCATCATTATTCTGGTGACGCTCGCCAGTATCGCAACGCCGATGTATCTCAATTATATCAAGAAGGCGAATGCCGGCGCTGCCAAAACACAGATCAAATTGATCGAAAGTGCTTTAACCGGTTATCGACTTGATGTTGGCGATTACCCGGATTCTGCAACCGGGTTGCGGGCCCTGGTTGAAAATGTTGACAACAATGAGAAGTGGAGTGGCCCCTATATTGAACCCAATGTTCCGAAAGATCCCTGGGGAAACGATTACGTATACGTTTATCCCGGCGAACACAAGGAGTTCGACCTGATGAGTTATGGTTCTGACGGCCAGCTCGGCGGAACCGGAGAAAAGGCAGATATCGTCAATTGGGAATAAGCGGCTGAAAAATGCGGAAACGTCGGGGAGACTTTACCCTTGTCGAGCTGGTGGCGGTGCTGGTGATTATGGCACTGTTATCAGGGATTGCAGTTGTGACATTGCGTGGGGAATCTCCGGCCCAGCAGTTGCAGCGGGTGGCAATGGAATTTCAGGCTTTTTGTGCCAGAGCCCGTTTCCAGGCAATGGAAATGAGCTCTGATCGGGTTGTTTATTACAGTCCGCAGGAACGGCTTTTTGAAGTTTTGGAACCCGAAGCGGAAGCTGCAAGCGATGTCGTCAGGTTAAATGAAGAGATACGGGATCCTTCGGTTTTGACTTGGGTAATGCCGGAAGAGTTTGTTTGCAGGGAGGCGGAAGACGCGGAGGAGACACCATCGGGTAGACTGGCTGTTTTCCGTTTTTTCCCGGACGGCGGCGCATCAGGGCAGCGCAAAATGATCTTCCGCTACAAAAATTTGACGAAAGTTGTCGAAATCGGTATGTTGACCGGTGTGTCCAGAATACGAGATGCTAATGACGAGGAAATTGGGGTGCGGTAATCAATGTTTGTTCTGGCAAAAAGATCGTTTACTTTAATTGAAGTCGTTGTGGCATTGGCGATTCTGTCACTTTCTATTGTCGGGCTGTTGCAGCTTCTGTCCGTATCCCAGAAAAACGTGGCAAAAGCGCAGGAACAATGGCGGCAAATGCATATTTTGTCCCAGGCAATCGAGTATTATCTGCTTCAGGGGGAATCTGCATCTGCGCCGGACGTGGAATTTTTCCCTTATGAAGATTACCGCGTAGATGTCAGTTATGATGATGCGGAAGGAATCCCCGATGAATTTAACAACATTGAGGGGCAACTGCCGTTACGGCAATGTAAATTTGAGTTGATTCGTTTACGCGATCGCCAGGTTGTAGATACGATTATTATCGATCGTGTCGATTACGATAGCGCTGAGGTGACGGAGTCGTTACAATGAAAAGTCGGCCTTTTACCTTAGTCGAATTGATCGTCGCAATCAGCATAATGGCGGTGATCGGGGGATTGCTTGGAACGATCAGCGCTACATTCTATAATGCTTGGAGCCGGACAAGTCGAGTTGTTCAACGGCTGGATGCTTATCAGTCCATTGACCGGATTGCGGAAAATCTGATGCGCAATATTGTTCCTTTCGAATGGTACGATGACTCTGATACTGCGTATCCAGTCTTTCACGGCGAAAAAGATCAGTTGCTTTTTGTCGCTCTGCAGCGCAGTTATGCGAAAAATGAAGGTGGGTTGCGTTTTGTCCGGTTGCGGGTGGAAGACAGTACGTTGTATGCAGATTATTCTACAATCCCGAGTATGTTGCCATGGGAGGATGAAAACGACTGGAACTATGAAAGCGAACCTCTGGCGGAACAGGTAAAAGAAATTTCTTTTCTCTATGCCGATTTTGACTCTGATGACAGCAGTCAATTGACGTGGGAAGATACTTGGAGCTATGAGGAACATACGGTTATGCCGCTTGCCGTTCAGTTGACCGTTGAATTTGAAGATGGAACGACAGAGGTGTGGTTGCGGCGGACAGCTGGAAGCGGGGCATTCAGTACTTACGGACTTCGTGAAGAATCATTATCAGAAGAGTTTTGACAAAACATATGATGAATTGGCGTGACTGGATTAAAAAACGGATATCTTCTGCGACAGCAAAAGACGGCGAAGATGGTGTGGCATTGGTTGCTGTACTGGTAGTGATTTTTTCTGCAGGAATGGTATTGGCTGTGGTAATGGCCATGTCTCAGCGTTTGACTATTGAAATGCACGGGCAGCTGCAGCTCCAACGCTCCATTTATACCCTTGAAGGCGCAGCCAACCGGATTGTTTTTCTCTTAGCAGCGGATCGCAGTGTTTATCCTGATTCAACTCCCGGAGATATTGACTACAGTGAATATGAAACTGATCGCTATATGTCTGACGCTGTCGAGCATACGATCGATTACTACGGTACGGAAATCAAATTTGCCATTTATGATGCAGTATCCGGCAGCGATTTTTCAGAAAACGGATATTCCGACTCTTTTACCATGTTGAAAGCCGCTGAACTTGAGGAGAGTGAGTACACAGAGCTGGTTGATCGGGTTGAGGCTCAAGTTACCGATTATATTGATTCCAATGACGATCTTTCTACCGATGGTGCCGAGTATGCAGAGTATGAAGAAAATGATATGTCGCCATTGCCGCGCAACGGTCCGATTCAATTCCGGGAAGAGTTGGCATGGATTCCTGAATTTTCTACCCTTCTCGGTGCGGATGCCGATGGCCGTTATACTGCCTGCCGGTTGATTCCACCTTATGATATGGATAACTTGACCGGAACTCCGAATTTCTTTACTGCTTCTCCATTATTGATTGAGCAGTACTGCAACTTTGATGACGACTCCTATGTGCAGGAAGTTCTGGAGGCACGGCAGAAATGGATTACAGAACGGGAATCTCTTTCTGACCAGTTGGACGTGGATGTTTACAACAGTATTCGGGAAAATTTTTCCTGGGAAGAGTCCGGTTACTATACTGTTGTAATCAGAGACGGCTCCGGCCCGAATCGTCCGAGCCGGAGATTGTCATTTTCATTTCCTGCCATCGAAATTGGTGGCGCGGATGATGGAGTAATCACTTACCTGGAATGGTTCTGGTTTTAGCCAAACTATTCTGGTTTTTGGGTTAAAACCAGAGCAGAACTGATACCATCTTCAAAGTCTTTGACGTTTTGGAGGGTAATATCACTGATATTGGTTAACGCCTCTACTGTAAAAAACGCCTGATGGCTGGTGACCAGAACATTGGGAAAAGTCAGCAACCGAGCCAGAATATCGTCAGCAATTCCCCCGGCAGAGTTGTCTTCAAAGAAGTAGCCCGCCTCTTCTTCGTAAACATCTAATGCTGCCCCGGAAAGCTTTCTGGCTTTCAGTGCGTCAATCAGGGCAGAAGTATCAATCAGTTTGCCGCGGCTGGTATTGACCAGCATAACCCCTTTTTTCATCTGAGCGATCGTGGAATGATTGATCATGTGCATATTTTCTGGAGAAAGCGGACAGTGGAGGGAAATAATATCGCTCTTTTCAAAGATTTCAGTTAATGGAACATAAGTGCAGAGTTTTCTATCTTTGAGATCCTGATTTTCAAACGGATCATAGGCCAACACATTCATGCCGAAGCCTTGCAGGAGTTCAATAAAGGTTTTGCCAATTTTTCCTGTACCGATAACTCCGATGGTTTTCTGGTAAAGATCAAAGCCAAGAAGACCATTGATGGTGAAATTTCCGTCCCGGACTCGATTGTATGCTTTGGGCAGGTGCCGGTTCAACGCCAGAATCAGACCCAGTGTATATTCGGCAACTGCATGAGGTGAATATGCTGGAACGCGGGCAACAGTGATGCCGTGAGCATTGGCTGCATTGAGATCCACATTGTTGAAGCCTGCACAGCGCATGACAATCAATTTGATTCCGAGTTCGGCAAGTTTGTTGACAACTTCTGTCGATACATCGTCATTGACAAAAGCACAGACGGCGTCGAATCCTTTTGCCAAAGCTGCGGAATCGGGATTTAACCGTGATTCAAAGTAATGGATGATAAAGTTGTGTTTTTGGTTCGCAATGTCAAAAAACTGGCGGTCATAAGGTTTCGTGTCAAAAAAAGCAATTTGTGTTTTTTTCATTTGTTCAATCTCCTCTTTTTTGAGCTTCGTGTAAAGGAATATAGCATCATATTGCCAAAAAAAAGTTCTGAAACATTTTTTTTACAGAGAAGTAATCAAAAATCGACCTGCATGTTTGTTCCAGGACAGGGTTGCACTCCGTCAGCAAGTAGCGAGGTTATGCTCTGAGTCCGAGAAGTTTTTCGACTTCTTCGGCATCATCAAAGTGATGTTTGACCCCTTCAATTTCCTGATAATTTTCATGCCCTTTGCCAGCGCAAAGCACAGAGTCACCCGCAGTGGCAAGAGATACTGCCAGGGCCAGTGCTTTACGTCGATCCGGTTCAACGTGAAAATTACACCCAATTGGCAATCCAGGAAGAATTTCTGCAATAATATCATTCGGTTTTTCAAAACGCGGGTTATCACTGGTGATAATCACAATGTTTGATTTTTCCGCCGCCGCTGCTGCCATGCGCGGCCGTTTGGTTTTGTCCCGATTTCCGCCACAACCGAAAACCGTGATAATCCGCTCAGGCGTAATTGTCCGGAGAATTGACAGAACATTGGAAAGAGCATCATCGGTATGGGCATAGTCGATATAAAAGTTAACACCGTTGGGAGCGGTAATTTTTTGCAATCTGCCCGGAACCTGGAATGGCTCTGCCAGAATGGCGCGGATTTGATCCGGGGTGGCAAGGTTCGATTTTACCAGATCCAGAATCACTCCACATAAATTATAGATATTGTGTGCTCCGATTAGATGCGTGGTAAAATTTTCCAGGTTACAGTCGATATTGAGTGTAAATTCGCTCCCTTCCGGGCCAAGTCGATTGATTCGGAAGATGGAGTCGCATTCCGGGTTTTGCCCGAACGTAATCAAACGGTTACCAAATTCGGTGCGGAATTCTCTTGCTAAACGGCTGCCATAGGGGTCGTCTCCATTAATAATCGCAATACCATCAGGGGCGACGTGATCTTTAAAAAGCAATTGTTTGGCAAGGTAGTAATTTTCCATATCTTTGTGGTAATCGAGATGGTCGCCAGTCAAATTCGTAAAGATTGCTCCTTTGAATTGCAAATTACCGAAACGCTTCTGCGATAAAGAATGGCTGGAAGCTTCCATCACAGCACAGTCGCATCCATTGTCACGCATGGTGCGCAGATATTGCTGCAACGTCAGTGCTTCAGGGGTGGTACGGTCTGCTGCGATACTGCTTCCGTCGCCGGGACGGTATTCAATTGTGGAGAGTAAGCCGGGGGTATGGCCAGTTCGAGAAAGAAAACGTTCCAGAAGATATACCGTTGTCGTTTTCCCGTTTGTGCCGGTTACCGCATGAATGGGCATTTCCCTGCCGGGAAAGCCGCAAAGCGCTGCGGCAAGTTCAGCATACGCCGCATAATCATCCGAAACACGCCAGTAGACGATATCTTTTGCTCTGGGAAAGGGAAGTTCTCCTGCAAAGACAATAGCGATTGCCCCTTTTTGGATTGCGTCAGAGATGTACCGTTTCCCATCGCAATTTGTTCCGGAAATGGCCACAAAAACTGATCCGGGAATTACCTGTCGGGAATCGTTGGTAATGGTCGTAACTTTTGCATTTTGCTCTTGCTTTGAATCATCTATTAAAAGCGGCAAAATAGCATTCCGGAGTTCGGTAAGTGTACAGGAATTTGTCTTCATAAGTTTAGTAACACCTCCAGCCCGATGGAGCGCGAGGCCTTGAGAAAGACCGTGTCTCCTTGTTTGGTCAGAAAGGCGAGGGGCTTTTTCGCACATTCCGCATCTTTAACACTAATCCAGTGAAAAGGAATATTGTCAAGTTTTTGCATCGCTTGTGCAAAGGCATTTCCCACCAGCACAGTACGCACATCCGGGAATAGCCGCGTAACCAGCTGCAGAATTTCTTTGTGTCCTGCCATTTCATATTCGCCTAATTCGCACATGTCTCCAAGAACCAGAATCCATTTTTGATGATCAATAAACTCCGCTAAATGTTCCAAAGCTGCTTTCATACTTGCCGGATTTGCGTTATAAGCATCATTCACGAATGTTATATCGTTCAACCTGGTAATTGCCATACGCATTCCGGGCAATTGCGTTTGCTCCAGGCCGGTAATAATGGTTTTTGCTGAAATTCCGAAATGCCAGGCAACGGCTGCTGCAGCGGCGGCATTCAACGCTTGATGTTGTCCAGTTAATTGCCAATTTACTGTGTATTCCGTGCCGTCAGGAAACGCAAGGATAAAGGAACTGCCGGTTAAATTCCCTGACAGGTATTCAGCTCCGAAATCCGATTCACTTTTTAATGGCCCGAAAGTAAGAATTTTTCGGCCATTTGCCATTTCACGGAGAATATGGCTTTCCGGTGCCAGGAGGGGAAGAACTGCACAGCCATTTTGAGGAAGTGCACGAAAGATTTCACCTTTTTCTGTGGCAACTCCAGCCAGAGATTTCAATTTTTCCAGATGGCATGGTGCAATCGAATTTACCACCGAGCATTGCGGTTGGGCCATCGTTGCCAGCGGTGCAATTTCTCCGGGGCTGTTGGTCCCCATTTCGATTACTGCGTATTTCGTTACCGGGGAAAGACGGAATAAATTTTGAACAACCCCGATTTGATTGTTGGTGTTTCCTTCGGTTGCAACAACTTCTTCGAGAGACGCCGCCGCAATGAAGATGGCACGCAGCATCTCTTTTACACTGGTTTTCCCGACGCTTCCGGTAACTCCGGCGACCATTACGTTCGGGAATTTTTCTCTATATAAAGTCCCAATTGTCTGATAGGCCCGTAATGTATCCGGGACTAAGAGAAGGGGAAAGTCGGGGTATTGGTTCACCAAATCAGTTCTGTTCGCATTGATGATTGCGCAGAAGTTTCCTGCCTTTCGTGCGGCATCCAGAAAATCGTGTCCGTCAAACCGTTCTCCTTTGAGCGCCAGAAAGACTCCGCCAAGGTTGGGAATCCGGGAATCCGTTTGCGGAAGAGGCAATGTTTCCGGGCAGACATCCGGTGCGATGTTTTGCCATGTGCCGGCAATGCGTTCCAGAAATGCCGCTACGGAAAAACAACGATCGGGCGAAGATGTCATTTATTCAGTACCTTTCGGAAGTATTCAATTGTCGGCAGAAGACCGTCAATCAAGGGCGTCTGCGGTTCCCAGTGAAGAAGTTCTTTTGCCTTTGTAATATCTGGTTTCCGTTTGGTGGGATCATCAGCGGGAAGGGGACGGAAAACGATTTTTGACGAGGAGCCGGTCAGCCTCAGAATTTCCCCAGCTAATTCCAGCATGGTAAATTCCCCCGGATTGCCAAGGTTGATCGGCCCGCTTTCCGCAAAAGGAAGTGCCATGGTTCGAATTAACGCTTCCACCAGATCATCGACATAACAGAAGCTTCTGGTCTGATTGCCGGTCCCGTAAATGGTAATATCTTCTCCATTAAGTGCCTGAACAATGAAGTTGCTGACGACTCGGCCATCATTCGGCAACATCCGCGGCCCGTAAGTGTTGAAGATACGTACAACCTTCGTATCCACTCCTCCCTGGCGACGATAGTCAAAAAAGAGAGTTTCCGCACAGCGTTTCCCTTCGTCGTAACAGCTGCGCGTTCCGATACAATTGACGTTCCCCCAGTAAGATTCTGTTTGGGGATGTACTTGAGGATCGCCGTAGACTTCTGAAGTTGATGCCTGCAATACCGGAATTTTTAATCTGGAGGCAAGATCCAGCATATTGATCGCTCCCATCACGCAGGTTTTTGTCGTGTGGATGGGATCGTTTTGGTAATGCACTGGAGACGCCGGGCAGGCAAGATTGAAGATCGCATCGACTTCGACAGTCAAAGGAATGGTGATGTCATGGCGGATCAATTCAAAATCCGGATGCGAAAGCAGATGCCGGATGTTATTTTTGCTGCCCGTATAGAAGTTATCGACGCAAATGACATCATTTCCCAGTTTAAGCAATTTTTCACACAGATGCGATCCGATGAATCCTCCTCCACCTGTTACCAGAATGGTCTTTTTTTTCATATCCAGCTACCCCCGGAAACATTCAATTGCATCGTTAATTTTCTGAGCGGACCAGCTCATATACTTTGTCGCCGCGGAAGACGATACGGATGGTTTGCTGGTCATCAACAAAATAAAGCCAGCTTGAATTCTGCAGCGAAGGTGTCCGGCTGGCAATCGGATAGCCACAAGTCAGCAGCACTTCTTCTCCAGTCATTCCCGGCATGACTACGCCCTTCTTGATTTTTTCGACGGTTTCGGGGGAATACGGCGCAAGCAGCTCTTCCGGGGGAGTCAAAGTGAAAGTTTGGCGCAGGTATTGTTCGACCGGCATCATCATTTCACTGTTGTCATAAAGAATCCGGTAACTGTCTCCCTCTGCATCAGTAAAGTTGATTTCTTCATTGGTAACAGAGGTGAAAAATACTTCTGTTCCAATCGGAAGGATCTTTCCCCGTTGGATGTTGCGACTGCTGATCGCTTCGGGATTATTGACCCACAGATTGCAGCGGGTATAAATATGTCCATCCACAGGCTGTTGGAAAACCTCTGCGGCGATGACTTCACGGGCACATCCGGACATGGCGAGACCCGCCGGAATCAGTACAGCTGCAGAAAGAAAATATGTAAAAAGTTTTTTTCGTCCATTCATAGTCAAGTGGCTCCTGATAATGTTTACCTTCCTGTCATAAGTATACACCGTTTCCCGCCCGTAGACAAATCAGATCGAATGAATCTTTGCAAGAAAAAAGCGGCGAATCCGATTTATCGGGCTTCGCCGCTCAAGTCCAATGTGTTTTGCCTGATCCCGAAGGATTACAGAAACACTTCGTCAAGATTGACTTTGGACTTCGCTTCCAGGGAAATCAAGGTTTTGGCATGAATAATGCCGTTGAGATCGCGGGTCAATTTCCCTGCGACAATTTCTGACAGCTCTGCATAAGTTTTCACACGGATCATCACGACCAGGTCGTATTCTCCGGCAACAGCGTAAACTTCACTGACACCGTTGATTTTCATGAGCCCGTCGATAACCTGACGCAACAGCGGCCGTTCAACATTCACCAAGACAATTCCGTTAACCATAATGTACCCTTTCATTTCAAGATTGGTTTATGATTGCACTGAGACACGGCTGAAAGCGTGTATCTGTCTCTGTTTTTTACAATACATAACGCATCAGGCTTGTCAAGGCGAAAAAAACGAATTTTTTTTATAATTCCCAATGGTTGAAAAAAGGTTGTCTGGCAAAATTTAGACAATACTGGACAATAGCGGGCAGAACGGCAATTCTGCTCGGTTCATGCTTTATTTTCCAGATAACGGACTGCGTCCAATGCCGCCATACAGCCAGTTCCGGCAGCGCTGATCGCCTGTCGATATCGGGGATCAGCACAGTCGCCACAGAGGAATACTCCTTTGAGGTTTGATTCCTGAGTCCGGCCGCGTGGAACAAGGAATCCTGCCGGATCCATTTCCAGAATACCTTCAAACAGTTCCGTGCGGGGTGTGTGTCCGAGGGCAATGAAGCAGGCGTCGCAAGGCAGCTTTTCTTCGCTGTGATCATTGACGTCCTGCACGACAATTCCAGCAAGTTTGTCGTCTCCATACATATCGCAGACAACACGATCCCAGTGAAATTCGATTTTGGGATTTGCCAGAGCCCGTTCTGCCATAATTTTGGAGGCTCGCAACTCTTTTCTCCGATGAATCACCATTACTTTCTGAGCAAACGCAGTCAGGAATGTTGCTTCTTCCATAGCGGAATCGCCTCCGCCGACCACAGCAACAATTTTATTTTTATAGAAGGGACCATCGCAAGTGGCACAATAAGATACCCCCCTGGCTTTGTACGTTTCTTCTGCCGCGATACCCAGTGGACGGGGAGCTGCGCCAGTAGCGATAATCAGGGCTTCGCATTCGAGGACTGTCCCGGATTCCAGCGTCACCTTCTGGATTCCGCCGTCGGTGAGTGCAACAGAAGCGACACTTTCGTATTCCACTTTTGCCCCGAATTTCTCTGCCTGCTCCTGCATCCGGTTCATCAACTCAAATCCGTTCAGGCCGTCGGGGAAACCAGGAAAATTTTCGATTTCACTGGTTTGCGTCAACAGGCCGCCGGGTTGATTGCCCGTCAATAACAGCGGCGCCATTTCTGAGCGTGCCGCATAAAGTGCCGCGGTACAGCCAGCAGGAC
>CALGPR010000413.1 GCA_937960425.1 uncultured Lentisphaeria bacterium | reverse complement strand
ACCATGCTGAACGGGAAAAGATTTGTCGTAAATTGGAAGCTCAACTTTCCGGGAAAGCCGGTAAAGGGGATAATATCGAGTTGGATTCTGATCTTGCTGCAGAATTACAACAGGCAATGGCAGGTGATTTCAGTTTTCGTTCGGAAAAAGATGACTCTTCATGGCAGAAGTACGCAGAACAATATATGAATACAGCTTGGGCGTTACCGGAGAGTATGATTGAACTGAACAGCCGATTCCTGAAACTTGTCGAGCAGCTCTGCAACCAGCAAAATCAAAGTAGCAGAGTGGAAAACAGGAATATTTGAGAATCGAGAGCGTCATGGAAGTCACATTTTCACAGTTTCTAATTGTGTTGGGGCTTACGACATTTGCCGGTTTGTCAACAGGGATTGGTGGGGCGGTAGCCTTTTTCAGCCGGACGGAACATAAGGATTCCGGGCGCTTTTTGTCGGCAATGTTGGGATTTTCCAGTGGAGTGATGATTTTCATTTCTTTGGCAGAATTATTGCCGGAAGCACGCAGCGGATTGACGAGCGTCTTTGGAGTCCCATGGGGAGGATTGACAGCACTGGCAGCATTTGCATTTGGGATTTTACTCAGTGCCGGGATTGACAAGTTAATTCCGGAAGTGGAGAATCCACATCATGTGCGAACGAATAATGAATTTAATCGTGCAGCCGGGGCAGACAACGCGGAACGTGCAAGATTAGGCAGAAGCGGTTTGCTTTTTGCTTTGGCGATAGGCATTCACAATTTTCCCGAAGGATTGGCAACTTTTGCGGGCGGACTTTCGGGGATAGATGTCGCATTGCCGCTGACTGGGGCGATCGCAATGCACAATATTCCGGAAGGAATTGCGATTGCAGTGCCAATTTATTATGCTACCGGGAATCGCGGAAAGGCGTTTTTGTATTCCCTTCTGTCAGGGCTTGCGGAACCTGTCGGGGCATTAATCGGTTTTTTAATTCTCTTACCCTTTTTGAGTCCGGGATTGCTGGCATTCCTCTTTGCGGTCGTAGCCGGAATTATGGTGTTTATTACCTTTGATGAGCTGCTTCCGATGGCAGAGACATATGGCAAACATCACATTGCCATTGGGGGATTGTTGATCGGGATGGTTTTTATGGGAATCGGCATTGAGTTCCTGCAATAAAAATTCTGTTCCTTCCTTTTGAAACCCTGACAGCAGACAGGTAGTAGGGAATGTTTGCCAGAAAGACGATTCATAAGCTTACTTAAGAGGAGCTGATACATTTTTTGGGGGGGGACCTCATATCGGGAGAGCCAATATTGTTGTGCTTGTGAGTCTTGGCAATTGAAAACTTTGCATACACGAAAATTTCCAATTGAGGCAATAGCGCTGTGACAGATTTTCCGACTTGGTGCCTGCTGCCGTTGTAAGCATTTCCCCCCCAATTCTGATCGCAGGGGGAAAATGCGGCAAGGCAAGAAGGAAAAAGAAAACCCAGAAACGAATGTGTTTGACTGAATTAGCTTTTCATTCAAGTACTTTCAAGTATAGAAGCGTGTATTGCGGGTTGAGGCCGTAGAAGGATCCGATACACCACGACAACTTATTTTTGCAATACCATTTTAAGGTATTGAAGTAGCGACGTGGCGTCTTTTTCCGGCATTTTTTCGGGAAGTCTGCTGGCGATTACCAGATTCCCGTTGCGAATTGCCCAAGGTTTCCCGTTTTCTTCTGCAAGGGTTTCTGCCCCTTTTTCTGCCTTCAGAACTTGTGCCATCGAACCGTCGGGAAAGGTTATGAATTCATCCGTAAAGTATTGATCCAGTTCTGGAACTGTTCCCAAATCCCGGCGGAATCCAACGTAATAAACCGGCGCGTCCTTCTGCGTTACTGCATAAGAAAGGTCTTCTGCGTAATGCAGAGAGAAGGGCGGTTCTTCACAGTTGAGCAGTATCCCGTCAAATGTGGTCGGCATTGTCGTCGTAGCAATATACCAGTCATTCGAGTCTGTATCAAGACGTGCTCCCTGAGGAAAGCGGCAGGCCTCTTTGCCATACACCGCAAAATTCCGCGTCGTCCACCACCACCATGTGCGACCTCCAGGAAAAACATAATACTGTGGCCCGGGGACGACGTAAAAGTCTTTCGAAGAGTACTCTTTTTTGATCTTTGCAACCCATTCGAGGCCTTTGTCAAAGTCATGATAGTTGTGATTGTTCCACATATTGTCCGGTTTGAGTGCCCAACCGAAATAGTAAAAACCCCGTACTCCGAGCCGCATCAGCTTTTCGGTAGTATCACGGATTTCCGCTTCTTCTGTAAAAAATTTTACGCCATCATTGCCAACGTTAAAGCTGTGACCGATTTCCGTCCCCACTTTCCAGACGGTGTGCGAAGACAGATCCGCTTCTCCCCGCGCAGCACCGCCACTGACTTCCCCGGGATCATCTCCCCCGGAACGGTAAATTTCAAAACCGACGCCATCCATCCCGTTATATGTTTGACTGATGTTCATTTTTTCCGCAATCACCCCAACAGATTTTTCCACTACAGGGACATTGACAATGCTTTTGATGTGCAAGGCAATTTCATCCATACGATCAGAATAGGTTTCGCGGATCATTTCTGAAAAGTCCAGATACGAGCGTGAACGTTCCCGATCAACTTTGAATATAGCGTCGCCAAATGGATCTATCAGCAACAGGGTTTGTCCAGAAGAAATAGGAACCAGTTTCGATGCCAGGTCAAAATCATTCAACCCCGGCGCCGCCCAGGATTCTGCAAGTTTTTCTACATCATTTTGATATTTTTCCTGCAACCATATGGCGAACGCCGCGTTTAAGTGTGGCGTGTATTGCCGCAGGTTTTCTGTCGCGTTTACCATGTTGGTTTCATTGCAGACCGGGTCGATGAAGCACCGCAGTCCCGGTCCCCATTGAATATGGCTGAGCTGGCGGGTAAAGTTATCCTTGAATTTTGCCATTTCCTCTGGATCCCATAGATTACAATGGTGCATATTACTGGTAATCAATGGCAGAAGCAGCAATTCGTCTCCATTTTTTAAAGGAATATCAGATGCATTCACTGCAATTTTCCGGTTATTGCCGAAGTCTTGATTTACCTCCAAGTCGATGATATGGTGGCGTTGTTCTTTTCCTTCAGTATCAGTGAAGTCGTAGAATCGTACAAAATTCTGTTGTGAAGGATCTGCTGCGATGACGACCAATCCATTGACAACAATATTTTTTGGCAGAAGAGTTTCGATTTTGCCGTTCTGAAAAACACCTTTTATGGAGGAAATCCAGTTGGCCGGAGCGTCAGCGCGATCACTGGTCAGGAAAAATGCGGGCAGAGATGCTCCTTGGGATGAGGTAATCTGGAACCCATAATGAAAGTTGCGTTTTTCCAGCTCGTCCACCATAAATTGTTTGATCCATGGTGCAGCAATCGTCAAATTCAAATAACAATCGGTCAATCCGTAGCGCATCACATTATCGAAAACCGCCTTGTCCTGCTGAAAAGCATTTTTTACATCTTCCGGAGTGGAGCGTGCAGGCAGAATCGTTGTTGCCGGGCACCACATCGCACCAAACGGAATATAAGGTTCGGTGCCAAAGATATACTCTCCATCCCGATTGATGTACCAGGCGTGGTTGATGGAATCACGATCTGTAAATGTTCCGTAGTTGAGAGGTTTAGGAAGACTGCCGGATTCACTGTTTGTTTTGCCGGTAAAAGATATCACTGCATTGCCAGTTCCTGTTGCCGGAAGAATTTCAAGACTGCCTCCCAGATTTTCAAGCATTCTTTGAATTTCGGTATCAAGGTTGATGGTGACGGAAGTCTCGTTTTCTGCCACAGGAACAGTCTGCACATAATACAACTTATCGTCGTGGAATCCGCGGACTACCAGACCCCCGGCAACCGGCGCGGCAACAGAGCAGACAATAGCATCACCGTTTTGAATTGCATTCAGTAAAGTAATCGATGGCGTTGGTGTTTTTTCTGGTTGAATAGAAAAGTTAGCGATCCGAAAAGAATTATTCGGAGACCCGACTGGCGAGATGTTCAAGGAATATACCCCACTGCCCAGGGTTACGGGAAGAGTGTAGTCCAGTTCATGCTTTCCAGTTGTTACCGGTATGATTTTGCTTTCAATCAAGTCGTTGTTGCTGTGACGAAAGGAAATTTCAGCAATTACCGGCCGAGTTGCTTCGACGTTGACAGTAAAAGGCTGTCCTGGTTGGATATGCGATGAGATGGCTGGAGGAGTTGTCTTGGAAATGATAAATGGAAAGGCCTGGTCGGCAAATCCGGCTATCCCGTCAGCCATAAAACTGTATGTCCCCAGTTGGGATGGTGTATCAAAACGGAAGGAAAGAGTATGTTGCCCTGCTGAAAGAGTATGGATCCCCAAATTTTCCCACCCCAAAGCATTGGATATTCCGTAGGGTTTCCTGCCTTCGGTAGATGGCTCGATGAGAGTCCATTCGCCGTCGTCAAGACGATATTCGACTGGCGATACGTAGGGAACTCCCTGTAATCCAAGTGCAGCATACAGATTGAAGCGTTGAGCTGCTGGAAGTTCAAAGTTGTAAGTGACAAGACCGTATCCGCCTTGGGGAGCTTCCGTTGAAAGATAGTAGGCGCAGCTTTGGGAAAAAAGTGAAGCGTCTTCTTTACGCTGAAGATTTCCTGACGAAAAATCTCCTCCGTCAATCCATAGGTCCGTGAATTTCGGAAAGTCAGGAATTTCCTGCGGGGTAATAGGCAGTGAAGGTCCTGCGTGCACAGTAAACGCCAGAGAACTGGCGAGCGAAAGCAATACCTTGGGGATCGTGTTCTTTGAAGGCATAACTTCTCCTCAAATGTTCGGTGTTTCCAGTATATTTGTTCTGATAAAATAGCAGGTAATTTTCCTGATACAAAGTGCAGAAAGACAAAAGATGTTGTATTTTTCCTCTTTCCGACAGGTATCCTTGCAATTTTTCGATCAGAAAAGATTACGTTGGCGCATTGCTGCAATAACATCGGATGCGTGAACAACTTTCATGCAAACCGGATCTTTTTTCGGGCATTCCCGCTTGAAACAAGGGGAGCAGTCAATTTTGTTGTAGATCACAGACCACTGGCTGGAAATCGGGCCTGTCGCAGCATAATCTGTCGGGCCGAAAATGGCAATTCCCGGTGTGCCCAGTGCCGCTGCAAGGTGCATGATTCCCGAGTCGTTGGCAACACAGAACGTGGCTCTGCGGAGAATTTCTGCAAGCTGGAAAAAATTTGTTTCTCCTGAAAGATTGACTGCATCTGCAGGGGCAAAATCGGCAATTACTTCTTCATTGATTTTTCGTTCTGCAGCACTTCCCAGCGCGGCAACACGGCCTCCGGACGCAATCCAGGTTTCTGCAACTTCATGAAATTCTCCTGCTGACCAGCGTTTTGCTGCCCCGTAAGCAGCGCCAGCAGCCAGTACTAACAGCCGACGGTTGTCTTCATGCAGTACGGACGGAGTTTCTGGAAAATGCCAATCGGAAAATCGACCGTCCCATTGCGGCGCGCCGAGTGCGTATGCCATTGCCAGATACTTATTGGCATGGTGCATTTCATTGAGAATGCAATTTCTCCGTTTGGGAAAACGAAAAGCACGTTTCAAAAAAAGGCTTCTGCAACGGGCTGCCGCTCCATATAGGTTTTTTACTCCAAGTTGGCGCAAACTCAATGTGTCCCGCAAAGAATTGTTGAAAAGTAACGCCGCATCGGGATAAAATTTTCGAATTGTCGATTTTGCGGTCGGGTCAAATGCTGCGTGTTGGCGGGTAAGGCAAATCACATTGTCAACATCTGAGCAGCAGGAAAAAAGATCATTCAGACCCGCGGGCGCCAAAACGGCAAGCTGAACTCCAGCTTTACTGGTGACTTGATGAAGAACCCGCAGTGCAGGTAAAATCATTACTGCATCCCCCAACCAGTTTGGGGAACGAACCAGCAGACCATGCCGGTTTGGAAATTCAAGCGGCGTAACCGGAAAAAAAGGTGCCGGGGCCAATTCTGAAGGAGTTCGGGTTAAAATTGCCATAATACTGTTTTGTTTCCCAGGATAAATTTGTCTGCGCTGCGTTTGATCGGCAATACGGATAGAATATCCATTTACTTTACAGCATTTCCTTCAAAAAGCAAGATCTTTCCAGTTGCCTCTCCTGAAAAAATATGTCCGGCATGAAAGAATCAAGCCGGACAGGAAAGAGATCTTTCAATAGAGGGCGAAGCCCTATTTGCTCGCAACACTCCAGGTCAGGAGTTGTAATGACAACTCTGTTGAGGGCGTCGGCGCATCGATAGGAAGCAATTCCGCCGCTTGTGTACAGATTTCCTGCGTTTGAATGCAGCGCGGGGCTTTAGCCGCATTTTCCAGAGTGGTGCCGCCCTGTAAAAATGCAGCTCCGACAGCGAACGGCAAAAATGTCGCCACAATCATCCAGCGGTGGTGATTGTGTGCAAATTCACCCAGTTCCTGAATTTTGTGATTGTACCATTCCATTTTTATACCTCTGTCTATTTGGGGTCACCGGCGTTCAAGGTCCATCGCCATTT
>CALGPR010000412.1 GCA_937960425.1 uncultured Lentisphaeria bacterium | reverse complement strand
CTCAAATAGGGTGGTTAGAATGACGATTTCAAAGAATTATGGGACGGCACTGTAAAATAGAAATTACTCTCATCCTTTGCTTCGGAGACGTGCCGGAAAATATTGGCAAGGACACTGCGGAAGATTACAGAATGGAAAGAAGTCAGCTTTTTCCGATTTCGCAATCTTTTCCGGTTGCAAAAGAGTTTCTCTGATGATATTGTACGATTTGGGGATGAACCGTATTATGTCCGGTTCTGCAGAGGACTGTTTTCGCAGATTCTTCTGGAATGAAGGGAAGTTACAGCATCGAGGAACGTATGTATATACCTGTTTGGATCGTCGTCATTGTATGCCTGTTGGCTCTTGCTGCGGTCTTGGTTGCATTCTATATACAAAAAGTATTACACCGTTGGACGGAAAAATTTGAGGAAGCGGAGCAGCGCCGGGTACAAATAGGTGATTTTCTGACAGTCTTTGCCAAAAGCTTGAAGAGCAGTGTTAACGGGCAGGAGCCGATGAGTTTTATTGCCCAGTATATTTCTGAACTACTTGGTGCGGAGGCGGTCTGCATCTATGAAATGCGGGATAACCAGCTTTATCCCTGTGGGCTTTCCGGGATCTATCCGCTGTACCGCTCCAGTTTGCGACGAGAATTTCCTGATGCACGGGTTCAGCTGGAGCGGATTCGTCGGGAAGGTATTCCGTTAGGCAGTGGGTTTATTGGTGAAGTTGGGGAAAGCAAACAGCCGGAATGTGTCGATGATCCGGAGAATGATGTCCGGTTTATCGACTATCTGGATAACGGTAAACTCAAGAGCGTGATGGCTGTTCCAATGCTCCGAGAACATACTCTCACTGGCGTAATCTGCGTAGTGAATAACTGGAGTAACAAGCCATTCAGTTCCGAGCAATTTGATCTTCTGAAGATTATTTCAGGACAAGTGCTGATGACCCAGGACCTGGTTCACGTTTATGCGGAAACCAGTCGCCAGCAACGGATTCACCAGGAATTGGACTTTGCCAGGCAGTTGCAGTCTTCTCTGTTGCCGGAATCTGTGCCGGCATGGGATCAGTTTGCTGTCTATGCGTTTACCAAATCGGCGAAAGAAATGAATGGCGACTTTTATGATTTTGTTGAGATTGATGAAGACCGTCTATTGATTGTGCTTGGCGATGCCTGTGGAAAAGGAGTTCCCGCCTGTATGTTGACCAGCATGACCCGCAGTTTCATCCGTTCCCTGGCAGAAAATTTTACCGATCTACAAAGCTTTCTGGAGGCTTTGAACAAAAACGTGTACCGTGACAGTGACGATGAACGGTTTGTCACGTTGGGATGTTGCCTGCTGGATCGACGTAATTCTGTGGTGGAGTATGCCCGCAGCGGCCATACTGATTTGCTGTACTATGTGCGGGGGCATATTCGGCGGCTCTCGCCTGACGGCAGTGCACTTGGCGTCCTGCCCAATGAATATTCGACCTTTGATACGGTGTGTTTTGCCTTTACTCAAGGGATGTCACTGCTGCTTTTTTCCGACGGAATTACGGAAGCGATGAATGAAAATGGGGAAGAATTTGGAACAGAGCGACTTTCCGAAGTCTACCGTCAGTCACGCTTGGCGAATGACCAGCCCCAGCAGACCTTGACCAGAATTCTTCAGGTAGTCAGTGAGTATCAAGTTGAACAAAATGATGACCAGACAATGATTTTGATTCAGCATATTTGAGGTGATGTTCCATTGACAGTATTGTTTTTCGAGGTTCCAGTGAAGACGCCAGTGGAGGGGGCCGATAAAAAAAGAAAAGAGATGAAAAAAGTCGAGGGTTCATAATTTCGCAAGCCTTTCCAGGAAAAACGGGATTTCTGGAAATAATCTTATCCCGTGATTGTCACAGCGAAGACAAAAATGGTTCTGGAAATCAGAAGCCTGTTGGCGCATTCTTGAGAAAATATCTGGAAATCGGGAAACGATAAGACTTTGAGACTTGAAAAATCAGGAAATATAGATATATTACGGATTAATTTATATCCGAATGCGACCCTTTGATTTTGAGAGGAACAAAAACTATGGATTATCGCGATTTTCTCGTGGAAAACCTGGGTGAGCGGAAGATCAAGACTCCGATTCGCAAAGCCAATTTCATCGATGAAGAATCACGCCTGGCGTATCAGGCTGACGTGAATGAGTTGAATGAATCTGTCAAACGCGGTGACATTCTTCCTTCCTTTGAGTACGCCGGTCCCCGTGAAAAAATCTACCACGATCCGGCATGGTGCAAAGCCGCTATCCTTACTGCGGGCGGTCTCTGCCCCGGGCTGAACGATGTTATCCGTAGTCTTACCCGAACCCTTCTGATGCAGTATGGTGTTCCAGTAGTCTATGGGATCCGTTACGGTTATCGCGGCCTGATCCCCCGGTTCAAATTGGAGCCGATCGTTTTGACTGAAGAGTATGTGGATGATATTCATACCACAGGAGGAACCATTCTGGGATCTTCACGTGGGCGCCAGGATGAAGAGGAAATGGTCGATACGCTCGCCCGCATGAATATCAATCTGCTTTTCTGTATCGGTGGTGACGGTACATTGCGTTGCGCTCATGACGTTGCTCAGGTGATTCAGCGCAGAAAGTTGTCGATCAGTGTTGTGGGTATTCCCAAAACCATTGACAATGACGTTTGCTTTATCGATAAATCCTTCGGCTTTGAAACTGCCGTTTATGCGACGAACTCCATTATTACTTCGGCACACAACGAAGCCAAAGGGGCATATAACGGAATTGGTTTGGTCAAGGTAATGGGGCGAGACAGCGGTTTTATTGCTGCTTATGCAACTCTAGCCAACAGCCATATCAATTACTGTCTTGTGCCTGAGGATCCGATTATTCTCGAAGGTGGCCCCGACGCATTTTTGAACCACCTTGAAGTTCGTTTACGCCGCAAACATCATGCGGTAATTATTGTTGCTGAAGGAGCCGGACAGGATCTTTTCAGCAAAACGGAACAGCGCACCGATGCTTCCGGCAATATTCTGCATAACGATATCGGTATTTTCCTCAAAGACCGGATCAATGAATATTTTAAGCAGCACGATATGGAAGTGAATTTGAAGTATTTTGATCCGAGTTATCAGATTCGCAGTGTTGCCGCGCAGGGTACGGATGCCGTTTTCTGTTCCATGCTGGCACAGAATGCCGTTCATGCGGCGATGGCTGGCAAAACTGACGTGGTTATCGGACACTGGCATGATACTTTCACTCATGTGCCGATTGCCCTTGCAACAATGCAGCGCAAGAAGATCGACCTTAAGAGCCAGTTGTGGAATAACGTAAAGTCAATTACCTGTTACTGATTTCCGGGGTTTGAAAATGGATCCGGCCGGAGTGAAAAGACCGTTTAATGTTTTCTCATTCCGGCTTTTTTGGCATCTCATGAAAAAGGTGAAGGCCGGCAGGGAGTAAGAGAAAATGAAAAGTTTTCGCAAAGAGTTGATTTTGACTGTTCCGGAGCGGCGGATGTATGTGAACATTACCGGTGAAGTGGAAGAGGCGTTGCGGGAAAGCGGAATCCGTGAAGGCTTGCTGCTGTGTAACGCAATGCATATTACCGCTTCAGTTTTCATTAATGATGACGAAAGCGGGTTGCACCGTGACTTTGAACGTTTTCTGGAAGAACTTGCGCCGGAGAAGCCTTACAATCAATATGAACATAATGGCTGCGAAGACAATGGCGATGCTCATTTAAAGCGGCAGATTATGGGGAGGGAGGCAGTGATTGCGGTGACCGGAGGCAAGCTGGATTTCGGGCCGTGGGAGCAGATCTTTTACGGAGAATTTGATGGGAAGCGTCCCAAGCGGATTCTGATTAAGATCATCGGAGAGTAATTTTACGTATTTTACGATCAACGCATAATTGAATGAGGTAAGTGGATGAATCAACACATTATCGACTTTATGTCGGCATTTCCGTATGAGGGACTGACCTTTGATGACGTCTCTCTGGTGACGCAATACGCGGACTTTCTGCCGGCGGATACCAGTGTCCAGTCTCAATTTTCACGCCATGTCAAGCTGAACGTTCCTTTTGTCAGTGCGGCGATGGATACGGTCACTGAGAGCCGTATGGCAATTGCCATGGCGCGTCTCGGTGGATTAGGGGTCATTCACAAAAACCTTTCTGTGGAGCGTCAAGCTGAAGAAGTCCGTAAAGTCAAAGGGTATCTGAACGGTATCATCAAGACTCCAGTATGTTTTCACCCGAATCAGACGATTGAAGAAATGCTCAATGTCAAGTCTCGTAACAAATACTCTTTCAGCGGCTTTCCGATTGTTGATGAAGACGGCAAGCTGGTTGGTATTATTACGGCGCGTGATATTAAATTCCTGACTGATTATTCGCTGAAAATCCGCGATGTCATGAATAAGAAACCAGTAGTTGGCACGGAAGGCATGAGTATCAGCAGTGCTTATCAGCTGATGCTGGATAAGAAAGTCGGTAAATTGCCGCTGGTGGATGCGGAAGGACGTTTGGCTGGACTCTACAGTTTTTCTGATGTCAAAACATTAATTCTGAACGATGAACCCGATTACAATCGTGATTCCCTGCATCGTCTGTGCTGTGCGGCTGCTGTTGGCCCTTATGATTTCGAGCGAGTTGAAGCCTTGATTAATGCTGGCGTAGACGTACTCGTACTGGATACTGCCCATGGCCACAGCAAGGGAGTTATTGAATCGACAGCGATCTTTAAAAAGACCTGGGGCGATAAAGTGGATGTGGTTGCCGGAAATATTGCGACATCTGAGGCAGCGCGTGCTCTTGCCGATGCCGGCGCAGACGGGATTAAAGTTGGCATCGGCCCCGGATCAATCTGTACAACTCGTGTCGTCGCCGGTGTGGGGATTCCTCAAGTTACTGCAGTTTACAATGTTGCCAGTGCTGTTCCCTCTGATTTGCCGGTCATTGCCGACGGTGGGATCAAGCAGTCCGGCGACGTAGCCAAGGCAATCGCAATTGGCGCATCCTGTGTTATGATGGGATCCGCTCTTGCCGGTACCGTGGAAAGCACTGGCGAAGTGACTTTGCATCAGGGGCGCAGTTACGTGATGTACCGGGGCATGGGCAGCCTGGAAGCGATGAAGACCGGTAAAGCCAGTCGGGAACGTTATGGACAGGTCGATGTTGACGATGAAAGCAAACTGGTTCCGCAAGGGATCGAAGGGTTGGTGCCTTTCCGCGGCCCGGTTGCCAATGTCATTCATCAGTTCGTGGGCGGACTGCGTTACTCTCTGGGCTATTGCGGTGGCCGGACCATCCGCGAATTTCAGGACAAGGCGCGTGTCATCCGTGTTTCTGCTGCCGGTTTGCGGGAAGCGCATCCACACGATGTTACGATGCTTAAAGATGCCCCGAATTACAGTGGTATGAATTAAGGTCTTCTCATTATTCTGAGAGGAAAGAGGTTTGCGCAGGGACATTGTCAGTGCGACGCCTTTCTGGAAAAAAGATAACACCGCAGGAATGAAAACAGGTCATTCTGCGGTGTTTTTTTGTTTCTGATCAATATAAAATCAGAAAGGAAACTCCTGTTTAGAGGGGACCCGGAAAATTGCAGAGAGTACGGAGGGTTGTTTGAGGACAGGATCTTAGAGAAAAAATTACAATTTTTTTCTGGATTTTTCTTGTGACAAACAGTATAATAACTCAGGCTGGCGCTTTATTTACTTTTTACAGGTGTTTGGTATGAAAAGACGGTTTGTTACCGGTATCGTAATGGCACTGTTGTTGGCCGGCTTGGGCTGTGCGTCAAGCAGGCGCATGTTTTCCCGCTCACCATTTGGGAATAACGAAAATCAGGCATCTTCAGACGCAGAATTTTCATTCGATTCCCGCGAAGTGAATTTATGGCCCCTTCTGTATGCAAATAAAAATTTTCTCAGTATTTGTTGGCCTGTTTTTGATATTGACCAAGAGGGCATGGCTGTACGTCCTTTTTATAACCGCAGCGGTGATGAATACTCGGTCCTCTTTCCTTTAGCCGCATGGAATCCCGTCAATCAAGATGGTTGGATTGTCCCTGCGTATTGGAATCTTAAAGATGATTCATACGGTTTCTTCCCATTTTACCTGCATAATCGGTATAGCGACTTCTATTTGTTGTTTTTTTTGTTGCGAGATAATGACGGCGAGCGGGCTGGCGGTGGATTGCTGCCGTTAGCTTATTACAGCCGGAAGGGGGGATATTTTGCCATATTCTGGTATAAAAATAATTTCCAGTCCTGGGGCGTTTTTCCCCTGATCTGGCGATCGCCGAACTTGAATGTTGTTTTTCCAGCATGTTGGAGTTATGATGAAAATGGACAGATTGACGGTGGCGGACTGTTGCCGTTAACTTACTTTAACCGTAATTGGGGATATTTTGCCACATTCTGGCATTATCGCGGAAAGAATTTTCGCTCCTGGGGTGTTTTTCCGTTGGTCATCAAGAGCGAATCGCAAACCGAAACCAACTGGACGTTTTTGTGGCCGCTTCTGTATTTTCAAGTGGATAAAGCAGAAAACTCGCTTGCGCGGTTCCAGCTCTGGCC
>CALGPR010000411.1 GCA_937960425.1 uncultured Lentisphaeria bacterium | reverse complement strand
TCCTCTTTGAGTTCTCCTTGAAAAATGAAGAACCCCGGAATCATTTCCTGATTTCGGGGTTCTTCTGATAATCTAACAAGAAACTCTCTGCCACTCCGCAATGCTCGTGAAGCGCAGAAAAACTATAGGATTTATTTTTTTACCGGCTCAATTTTATCAAATCCGCACAACGGACGGAGCACTTCCGGAATCATAACTGATCCATCTTCCTGCTGGAAGTTCTCCAGAATGGCAATCAATACACGGTCTGTTACCGCCGTTGCACTGATCGTATGCACAAAACCACGAGTTCCATCCGCATCTTTGAACCGGATATTCAAACGCCGGCTCTGGAAGTCCGTCAAGTTGGTATTGGAAGTCACTTCGCGATACCCGCCAAATCCTGCGAACCATGCTTCAATGTCATATTTCTTGTACCCGGGAGCCCCAAGATCTCCGACACAAACATTCACCACATGATAAGGAATTCCGAGCGACTTGAGAATAAATTCTTCATTCTGCAAGCAGAATTCATGGTATTTAACCGATTCTTCCGGGCGGCAGAAAATGATCTGTTCGACTTTATGGAACTGATGGACCCGGAAAATTCCTCTGCTTGCTTTGCCGTAACTGCCAGACTCCGTACGGAAACATGGCGTAAACGCAGTATAGCAAATCGGTAATTTTGCCCCATCGAGCACCTCATCAGCATGATAGCCGACCAGAGTCTGTTCTGACGTCCCGATCAAGGCAAGGTCTTCACGCTCCAATTTATAGGTCTGATCCGCAAAAAAGGGCAAATAGCCGGTGCCGAAAAGGGTATGCTCTTTGGCAAGACACGGCGTCATCATCAACGTAAAACCGCGCTGAACCAACTGCTGTTGTACCCAGAAAAAAAGCGCCTGCGCCAATTGTGCGCCTTTTCCCTTCCAATAGTAAAAACCACTTTGTGCGACTTTGGCACCCCGGGCAGTATCCAGAATGTCCAGCATTTCACCAAGCTCCTGATGATCCCGGATCTTGAACTCAAAAGTGGGAAGTATCCCTTCCTTCCGCAATTCAAGATTATCGGCATCGTCCTTTCCATCGGGGACATCGGAGGAAAGCAAATTGGGCAACCAGCTGATCAGCTCATCAATCTTGGCAGCAATCTCTGCAAGGCGCGGCTCTTCAACCGCCAGCTTTTCCTTAAGGGCCTTCACTTCATCGCGAGCTGCCGGGTTATCTTTGCAGTCTTTGCTCAAACGGTTGCGTTCCGCGCGCATAGTTTCTATAGTTGTAGTCAGTTCACGCGCCTGACGATCAAGTTCGACTATTTCGTCAATATTGACGTTGCAGCCTCGGCGCGCAGCGTTGGCTTTTATCATTTCGGGATTTTCCCGGATTAACTTCAAATCAATCATGATTTTGATACTCCAAAAAGTTCCCCCTCCGCTTAAAACTGCGGAAGCGGGAAGTTACGGGTAAGTGCTTTAACTTCTTCGCCCAGAGCCGCCAGTGCCACTTCGTCGTTCTTAAAGCTGACCGCGCGATCAATAAAGTCGGCGATTTTGATCATTTCCGCTTCCTTCATACCGCGAGTCGTAACCGCCGGCGTACCGATACGGATTCCACTGGTAACAAAGGGTTTTTCGGGGTCAAACGGAATCATATTTTTGTTCACCGTAATCATCGCCTTGTCAAGTGCATTGGCTATTTCCTTCCCGGTAGCATGCTTCGGGCGAAGGTCAACCAACATCAGATGATTGTCCGTACCACCGGAAACAATGCGGAACCCGCGCCTTGCCAACTCTCCGGCAAGACAAGCTGCATTAAGTTTGATCTGATGCTGATAGGCTTTAAATTCCGGAGTCATGGCTTCCGCGAAACAAATAGCTTTAGCAGCAATAACATGTTCGAGCGGCCCCCCTTGAAGGCCCGGGAAAACCTTGGAATTAATCGCCTTGATGAACTGTTCTTTGCAAAGGATCAATCCGGAGCGCGGCCCACGCAGCGTTTTGTGGGTTGTCGTAGTTACAACATCACAATAAGGTACCGGATTCGGGTGTTCCCCTGCCGCGACCAAGCCGGCAATATGCGCCATATCCACAAAAAGATATGCTCCAACCTTATCCGCAATTTCCCGCAGACGGGCAAAATCAATAATGCGCGGATAAGCACTGGCGCCGGCAAGAATCATCTTCGGCTTATTTTCAACGGCAAGACGTTCAACTTCATCATAATTGATTGTTTCTGTTTCCGGATCTACACCATAAGGAACAATGTTGTAAAGTTTACCACTGAAATTCATCGGATGCCCATGTGTCAAGTGGCCGCCGTGATCGAGACTCATGGAAAGCACAGTATCGCCGACCTCCAACAGAGCGAAATAAACCGCCATATTCGCCTGACTGCCGGCATGAGGCTGTACATTGGCAGCTTCCGCACCGAAGAGTTTGCAGGCACGTTCAATGGCAAGCGATTCAACGCCATCGATGTATTCACAGCCATTATAATACCGTTTGGAAGGATATCCTTCAGCGTATTTATTGGTCAACACCGATCCCTGAGCTGCACGGACAGCACAACTCGTGAAGTTTTCGGATGCGATCAACTCAATGCCTTCAAACTGACGGCGAGCCTCTTTGTCAATCAAAGCGGCAATCTCCGGATCTTTTTCCCGAATTGCAGCGATATCGTCATAAGTGGCCGTTTCCAATTTGGCTACACGGCGGCGATGGCGCTCATCAGTACTATGCGGAGTATTGATCCAGGCTTTTACAATTTCCAACGCTCCGGCGGCATCAATTTTATCGCCGGCGAGAACCAGCACATTGCTGGCATTGTGTTCCCGGCTGCGAACGGCAGTAGCCGCATCGGCAGCGACACAAGCTCTTACGCCGTGGAAACGATTTGCAGCAATCCCCATTCCCACGCCGGAACGGCAAATAAGCAGTCCACAATCCGCTTCATGACGAACCATCATAAAGCCGAGTTTGGCGGCAAAATCAGGATAGTCATCTGCGGGATCGAACGCTTCGGGGCCGCAATCAATCACATTGTAATTCATCGTCTTGAGTGCGGAAATCAAACTCTGTTTGAGTTCAAAACCGCCGTGATCGGTTCCAATGGCAACGGTAAGGTTGCTTTTTCCATAGAAATCATTGATCTGATCCATTTAGCCGTCCTTCCATATAATAAAAATTGTTCACGAACTTCCGGCCGGGAACCCCGTGAAGATTTCAACTGTATTTCGTGCATCACCGGCTGAGCCGGGACAATGCGTCTCCAAGAAAACGAAAAAT
Source organism: uncultured Lentisphaeria bacterium (assembly GCA_937960425.1). Taxonomy (GTDB): domain Bacteria; phylum Verrucomicrobiota; class Lentisphaeria; order Victivallales; family Victivallaceae; genus UMGS1518. The sequence goes on along the minus strand of CALGPR010000411.1, from coordinate 270 downwards.
ATTTCAGCACTAACCCATTTTACGACAACGCACTCGACAACTGCTTTGTTCGCCGTATTATCGGACATAGTGTGCTGCCGACTATATTTTCCGGAACAAGTTCAGGGCAGTTTCTCTATCCTGTCACCAGCCCAAACTGCTCCGCCGGGTCATCGGTTCATTCTGCGACACTATCCGGGGATCGATGCGTCAGGACCACCTGTTACAGAACTTTTATTTGAGTTTCAACCACATTCGAGCCACTTTTCCGAATTTCCGTCAGACAGAAGC
>CALGPR010000410.1 GCA_937960425.1 uncultured Lentisphaeria bacterium | reverse complement strand
TCCAAACGGAAGATCAGCCGCAGCAAACTGTTGAAAATCATACGTCTGGTATTGATTGTGGTATTACTGATCGCGATTGCCGGCCTTTATTTTCTGAATATTCGCCGTACCAACACAATCGACAACAGCCGCTTCGATCGGACGATTTCCCAGTTAATGAACGCGGTAAATAAAAATGTCAACGGCAATTTTCAGAATAGTTTTGTCACGCCCGAAACGACGGCAGAATTTTCTTCTTTCCACCGGAGTATGGGGCCAGCGAAAGACAGCCGTTCGCTTTATACCTCTTCGCTCAATTCAACACCGGAAGGCAAAACAGTAAATGTTTCTTACCGCAGTGATTTCAATGATGGAACTGTTGTTGTCGAAAAATTTATTCTTCTGGAACAGGGAAAAAAACCGATCCAGATATCGGAGTACAAAATCGAATATCTATCGCTACCGCTCCTGCCCGGGAATGTTCTGACGCCTTATTCCGGGCCAAATGACTATCAAAAAGAGTACGACGCAACTCTGGCGGCATTCGACCATGCTGACGAGAGCTTTTTTATCCGCCACCAGCCATTCTCCGTCAGAATTGAGTCTGAAGCTTTTTCCCGCTTTGAACAATGGGAAAACGCTTATGGCGAAGTTTCCGAACGCCAAGTGGAAACGGTATTGTACCGCAAAGGAGTACCTCATATGAATGACGGGGAATTTCTTGCTGTTTCCTCTGTCGTAACCATGACGAAACGGGATTATGAATACGAAGGTGCAGATACTGTCTATCTTTTCCGACATCCTCTCCTGACCCAAGGCGAATGGTCAGCTTATGCATACGTACCGGGGACACCGTTGATTTCCCAACGTCCTGACGTCAAAAAATAGTCAGTTTCCTGATGATATAATTGTAAGATTTAGAAATAACATGGAGGACAAAAGCTATGGCGATGAAGAAGTGGTTTGCCGGCTTAGCGCTGGCATTATTGGGCTCTGTTGTTCCGGCACAGGGAATAGATTACGGCCCAAATACTTATAGTCTGATCGCTGAACACCTGAACCAGGGAGGTACATTTTACCAGATTATCGACTTCGCCCCGGTTTGGCAAAATCTTCCGAAAATTCTCCGATCAGAAGCGATAATTTATGCAGAAGCACTTTCCGGGCAAGACGCCGGGCCGGAGTTGCTTTCTGTCTTTGATACGATTGAAAACAAAATTATTCCTGAACTGCAATTAAAAAGAATTGCCGGATCTGGAATCAGCCAGTCTTATAGCGGCCAGTTACCTGATGGGACGAATTTATACAAAACGAAACAATTCATTTTAGTTTACCAATCAGACGGCATGCTTCCTCTGCTGGATATTGTCAATGGGCAAAGCTTTGCATTTTCTGAGCTGCATCGCTTCCCGGAAACGACATTAACAGCCGTTACGTTTTCACTTAACATTGAAAAAGCTGTTAAGTTGTTTCTGCCCTATACCCTGTCATATGTTGATAAGCCGGAAGAGGTTCAGAAAAAGTTGGCGGAACCCATCCCTGAACTGGATAATCTGTCTCTGAACGACCTGTTCAAGCACTTCTCCGGCAAAATGGAATACTGTATGGCTATGGTTCCATCCGAACTCGAAGGGAAAGATACTCTTGCCTACATGTTTTCCTGCCCTGATCCAGAAGGGAAAATTTTCTCTCTGATTAAGGAAGAGCTCGAAAAAGAAGAGAAGGAAAATCCAACTGAGCAGAAACTATACACCATTACTGACAATTCCATTACATTCCAGTTGCCGTTTCCCTCGGAAATTCTGCCGTTTGAACTTATCCCGGAAATCTACAGTGCCGACGGCCGTCTGCAATTTGCCTCCACGACAAGCTATCGTGCCTTAGTGGAAAGCGGCAGTTCTCTGGCCAACTCCCCGGATTTTCAGGCTTTCAGCAAAGATCTGCCGGAAGCAGGTACCATCCTTTCGTACGTCTCGCCGAATGCTTCGACTGCTCTTGCTGAAGTCTTTACCAATATGCCGATTGTAGATTTCTCTGGCGGAATGCTTGCGAGTATGGGATCCCCTTTGCACAAGCTTGGTTTTGCGAGTGTAGGCAATATTGTTGACGACGGCATCATCACTGAAATGAACACCAATATTGATGCGGGCTCTATGCAGGCTCTGGGACAAGCAGCACTTCAATTCTATGCCATGGCGCAACCGTTTATCCTCGACAAACTTTCGGAAAAAGCAGTTGAAAATGACGACGCCTCGTTTCTCGCGCAGGATTTTGAAATGGATGCAATAGACGACAGTATGCTTGCGTTTTCCGACGCCTTGGCGAAATATGCTGCGGAAAACAATAACGCGTACCCTGAATCGCTTGAAGCTTTTCTGGAAGCATACCCGGCAATTTGGACAGAAATGACTAACAGCAACATGCCGGAAAATTATACCATCGGCTATTTCCCGGGAATTACTCCTGCCGACGGCAATAAGCCGGTCATGTATCTTCTGCCGGAAGATGGAACGTATCTGGCGGTTCTCTTCGCTGACGGAAGTGTCGGCGGATGGAATTTGAATGAGATGCCGATATCCAGCGCCAAGGGCGTCGTCTCCTTTTTGCAGACTCAGGAAGAATATTCGGAAGAAGTTTTGAATGAACTCGTCATATTGGCTGAGGCCATCAAGCCTTTTTCTGTAACTACTGCAGGAGCCCAAGAAAAAACGGCTATCCCTGATGCAAAAGAAGCTCCGGCAGAAGAAAAAACGGCTGCCCCTGATGCAAAAGAAGCTCCGGCAGAAGAAGGAACTGCAAAGTAAAAATTTTCAGGAAGGCGCAAAAAGTGTCTTCACGTCATACTGGTTCAGTATGATATAATCGGATGGGAACGATTCGTTTTCACCTATTACCTGGGTGGAGAATGACGTTCCTGTCCCTGTTTTCAGTGTAGATAGATTTTGGAGGATCTGAAATGGCGGACATCAGAGAATTGACATTCACCAGGCCGACGGTATCGCCGTCGCTTCTTGCTGCGGATTTTGCGAATCTTGGCGAAGCAATCCAGGAGGTTGAACGTGCCGGGGCGGACTTGTTGCATCTGGATGTAATGGATGGTCATTTTGTGCCAAATATTTCTTTTGGTGTGCCGGTGCTAAAAAGTATTCGCAAAACGACACAGATGATTTTTGACACGCACCTGATGATTTCCCATCCGCTGACATATATTGAAGCATTTCGAAATGCAGGAAGCGATCACATTACATTTCATCTGGAAAGCGCGGATGACCCGGAACAGGTCATTAATAAAATTCGTGAATCCGGCTGTACGGTTGGGATTTCTTTGAAGCCGGGGACTCCCCCGGAGGCGGTTCATCCCTGGCTTCCACAGGTCGATCTGGTTCTGGTCATGACCGTCGAGCCAGGTTTTGGAGGCCAGAAATTCATGGCGAATATGATTCCGAAAATCCGGGCGCTGCGGGAACGCATCGCGGATCTGGGGCTGCCGATTCACCTGCAAGTTGACGGCGGCATTGATGAAACGACTGCGCCGCTGGTTTTGGATGCCGGGGCAAACATGCTGGTTGCCGGAACTGCAGTCTTCGGCCATCCGGCTGGAATGGCTGAAGCCATCAAAAAGTTGAAGATTTCTCTCCGTTGAGGCTGAAAAAAAGAGAAATTCTATCGTTTGATGCTTGATTTTCCTTTAAAGAGGTATATATCTGCACTCAGAAGAAGATTATAACGAACCATAGACAAGAACCAAGCGACAGGAGCAACATGAAATATTATTCTGAAGACCACATTTGGATTGACGTGGAGGACGAGGAAGGAATCGTTGGCATTTCTGCTTTTTTAGCTGAAGAACTCGGGCCGATCACCTATGTGGAACTCCCGCGCGAAGACGAGGATTTTATCATTGGGGATCGCCTCGGCGTCATTGAGACGGCGAAGGAATCCATGGATTTATATTGCCCCGTGAGCGGAACAATTTCCGCAGTCAACGATTGCCTGGAAGATGATCCTTCGATTATTGATTCTTCGCCGGAAGTCAAAGGCTGGCTTTTCAAGCTTTCCAACATCGATATTTCCGAACTGGATGACATGATGAATGAAGCTGGCTACAACAAATATATTCAAAGCCTTCTGAAACAGCGTTGACCCCTACAGAACGAAGGGAGAAATCATGGATTTTTATGAAACAGTCAATACCCGGCATAGTGTTCGGGGATATCGAAATGACCCGGTAGCGCCGGAGATCATCAATCGAATTGGCGAAGCCGTGCGAATGGCCCCTTCCGCCTGTAACCGCCAGCCATGGAAATTTCTGATTGTCGGTAATCGCGCATTGCGGGAAAAAATCTGCGAAGTGTATACTGCCCCCTGGCTCAAGGAAGCTCCATTCATCATCGTCGCCCTTGGCGATTCTGAAAATTGCTGGAAACGGTTCGACGGAGAACCAATTGTTAACGTTGACGTTGCCATTGCGATGGAACACTTGGTACTTGCTGCTGCGGCAGAAGGATTGGGAACTTGCTGGGTCTGCGCATTTGAAGTTGAAAAAATGAATCGTGTGCTGGGGATTACGTCTCCGTGGAATGTCGTTGCAATTTCCCCACTTGGCTATGCAACCGATGCGGAAGAAGCAGCCCCGCGCCGGCCTCATAAGAACACGGAAGAAGTTTTTCAGGTGATTTTGTGAAAAGACAATTACAAGTATCCGGCAGTAACTGGGAATATCTCCACCGCGCCGGCAAAGGGACTCTCCTGGTCAATGGTGATCCCCTCCTGGAAATTTCCGGTTGTATTGTCAATGGTAACCAGGAAGCTGATGCGTTGGTCAAACGGGAGCGTACTCACGGCTCTGCAGATGGGCGCAGTGCCGAATTGGAGTTGGATACAATCATCCCTTTCGGCTCAGAGCCGACTGTTCGCCGCTGTATAACGATGGTTGACGGGATGGCCCGCGTTGTCGTAGACGTTTCCGGCGGCGAAGGCGGGAAGGTCGGCAAGCTGGATTTTGATACGTTAACACTACCTGGCCCTTGGAAAACTTTATTTCTGGTCCGACAGTTACCGGACAATGGCAAAAAAGCACTTACCGGGTTGGAAACAATTGCGCTCGGTTCCGAAGAACAGGTTTTTTTTGATGCAGAAAAGCCATTTTTACTGTTTTGTGCAGAACGCCCGGATGGAACCAAACTGGAAATAGGAACCGGTGATGACGTCTGGCGCTGGCAGCAGCCGGCTGCCCTTGGTGGGCACAGTGCATTCCGCATTGAAGGTTCGGCAGCAGGACTTCGCGTGATTCGGACGGTCCTGAATTACAGCAAAGAAGAAGAGGAAACTGCGGAGCGTCGGCCCTGGCGTTTTAAATGGTATTTTGCCTGGACTGTCACACATTCTGTGGAAGAAGCCACCGGGCAGAAAAAAATACTGGCAGTCAATGATCCAGAGCTTCTCCACGCCGCGCGAGGAGAAGCGGTTTGCTTGAAAGCTTCGGCAGTTCGTAAGTGTCTTCGGAACCGGATCCGTCGGGTTGCCAATGGGGAATCGGTAATATTCCGGGGGTTCGCCCCGGTCAGTTGCTGCGATGCGGCCCATGTATTAAGGCCGAAACGGGAAACGCTGTCTCACTGGGATATGCAGGAATATCTGGATATGCTGTTGTGGGGGAATCGGGAATTAGCACCGGAGGGAACATTGTGTTTTGAATTTGACGGCGATAATTGTATGGTGCTTCCTTCCCTGCAACGATTCACCCGACCACTGCAGGCAGAAAAAGTCAGGCCATCAGAAGAAGCTTTCCGTGACCCGATACAGGAAGCGGCAGAAAAACGCAAGTTCAGATTATAAAGAACAAACAGCTTGTGCGGGAACTGCCGTGCAGGCTTTTTTTCGGAAGACCCCTGTCTGCACAGCGGAAGAGTCTTCCGCCAGACAAAAAAAAATAACATACCTGACAAGGGGTTGAAAATGGAAAACGAACTCAATTTGAAACATCTCTATTGGAACAGCCCGGACTGGGTGGGATTCCGCCGCCTGGCGCCGCGTGCGACATTTTACCATTTTGACAGTGTGCAGGAAGCGCTCAAACGTACCCGTCAGTCATCGCCATGGATCATTGACCTGAATGGGCGCTGGAAGTTTAACTATACAGAACTTGCCCCTGCAAATCCCGGCTGTGATGCGATTTATGATCACGATTACGCGGCTTGGGACGAAGTAGACGTCCCTGGATGCTGGGTCATGCAGGGATACGACCATCCCCATTACACCAATATCCAGATGCCGTTTTCGGAATTGCCGCCGAAAACACCGCAACGCAACCCGACCGGAACCTATTACCGTACGTTCACCGTCACCGGCAAATTTCTTTCCCGCCAAAGTTTATTGCATTTTGATGGCGTAGAAGGTTCGTTTCTGGTATACGTCAACGGCAAAACTGTCGGTGGAGCAAAAGATTCCCGTACGGCAACAGAATTTGATATCACCGCTCTTCTGAAAGAAGGAGAGAACACCATTATTGTGCAGGTCATTAAATGGTCGGATGCCACCTATCTGGAAGACCAGGATCATTGGTACTTACCGGGGATATCCCGCAGCGTTTATGTTGTCAGCCGTCCGTTAAATCACATTGCCGATGTCTTTGCGGTTGCCACACCAGTGGATAATCGGGTCAATGGCAAAGTTACAATTGAGTTAGCCGCAGGGTTTCCGATCCGTGTCTCTGAAGGATGGCGTTTTCGCGTCAGCCTTTTTGATGCCGCGGGAACCGCCAAAACACCGGTACTGTACAGCGGCAAAATTACACATTGGCAGGCGTGGGATGCTGATGGGCCGGCTCAGCTTGACCCGAGCCGTAAACGGGTAAAAATGGTTCTTGACGTGCCCAGAATCGCATTGTGGAGTGCAGAAGAACCGAACTTATATACCCTTGTCATCGAATTGATAGACGGCGAACGGAAAGTTGCGGACACGACGGCAATCCGGATCGGGTTCCGGGACTTTGAAATTCGCGAACGGCAACTCTGGATCAACGGGAAACCAATCTTTATCAAGGGAGTTAACCGTCACGATCACAACGATACGACCGGGAAAGCTGTATCATTGGAAGATCTGGAACGGGATGTGAAATTGATGAAACAGTTCAATTTCAATGCGGTTCGAACCAGCCACTATCCGAACTGTCCGGAATTTTACGATCTCTGTGACGAATACGGTTTGTACGTGATTGATGAAACGAACCTTGAACACCATGCGTTCTATACGGACTTCAACAGCAATCCGATGTGGGCTCTGGCCTTTCTGGACCGAGCGGTAAGAATGGTGGAGCGAGATAAAAACCACCCCTGTATTTACGCGTGGAGCCTGGGCAATGAGTCCGGCTGCGGTGCAAATCATGCGGCAATGGCAGGATACCTGCGGTATCGCGACCCATCGCGAACAATCCATTATGAAGGGGCTATTTACACATCATTCCCAAATAAAATTTCCAATCGCAACCTGGAGTTGACCGATTACATCTGCCCGATGTATCCGGAAATTGATGCAATTGTAGACTGGGCGAAAAATAATGGCGACGATCCCCGTCCGCTGATTATGTGTGAATACAGCCATGCAATGGGCAACAGTAATGGGAGTTTATCCGATTACTTTGCCGCATTTGAAAAATACGCGCCACTGCAAGGGGGCTTCATCTGGGAATGGGTCGACCATGGGATTCGGAAAACAACGCCGGATGGCAGAAGTTACTGGGCGTATGGTGGCGACTTTGGCGACACCCCGAACGATGCGAACTTTGTAGCGGATGGATTGGTGTTTCCGGATCGTACCTGTCATCCTGCTATGTGGGAATTCAAAAAGCTTGCCCAGCCTTTCGGGATTGTCATGCTGGATGAAACATCGCTGCGGTTCCGTATTACCAATAAACAACTCTTTGCGACGCTGGATGCGTATCGACTGTGCTGGACGTTGACATGTTCAGGCAATGCGGTTGCGTCGGGAGAAGTGGAATTGCCGGAAGTAAAAGCCGGAATGCATTATGATTTTACGATTCAGCCGGAAGATGGAGCATTTACGGCCAAAGGAGCATACCTGATCCGCTTCCGGATGGAAGAAAAATATGACCGTAAATGGTGTAGTGCCGGCTATGAAGTTGGTTTTGAAGCGATTGTCTTGAGTTATACCGGCATGGAACTGCCGGAGCCGGTCGCTTTGGGAACGGCGCTTGCAATCGGGCAGGAAGCCACGAATTTCGGAACTATTGCCGTAGATGGAGAAACGGTAACACAAGGGTCGCCGAAAGCGATTTTCTTCCGTGCGCCTCTGGATAATGACGGCTTAAAACTGATGCCGGAATCCCTGGGAAGCAGTGGATATCGGGTGCTGACCCGCTGGTTATTCGCACAGTACGATAAATTCCATGCGGAAACAGTGGAATATTGCCCGGAATCTGAAGGAATCAAGCGAATTGAAAACTATGTATCCGGCAATGGAGAAGCCAAAATCCGGGTAGAGATGGCAACGCGGAACCTGGATCAATCCAGTGCGTTATGGACATGGAAGTTCGATGTGCCGCAATTAAAAGTTGATTTACCGCGGGTTGGTTTTTCACTGGCAGTAAATAAAGCGTACAGCGAAGTAGAATACTATGGTTTAGGTCCGGTAGAAAATGCAATTGACCGCAAAGCTGGATGCTGGGCCGGAAGATTCCGGACGAATGTGGATGAACTATACGTACCGTACATTATGCCACAGGAAAATGGAAGCCGCACCGAAGTCCGTGAGCTGGTAATTCGGCGAGCGGATGGCAATGGCTTGCTGTTCATTGCACCGGAAGGGATGATCTTCACGTTATCGCGGTATACGATTGAAGAATTGACTGCAGCAAAACACACGGTTGACTTGGCGGGAGGAGATACACTGGAATTACGTATCGACTTGCGGCAACGAGGGGTTGGCACGGGCAGTTGCGGGCCTGACACCCGGCCGGAATACCGGGTAGAAGGCGGAGTATATCGTTTCCGGTGCATTATTGTAGCTCTGAATAAGGACGCTGTCGCTGCAAAAGTTGCGCAAGCAATCCGGACAAAGTACGGCATCTGATCAATCCTGAATAATCTTTCTGGCGTTTTTTGAGCTAATTCATAGAAAGGCAATTGCGAAGCAATGCTTCGCGCCCAAGTGTTATCCGGCGTTTGGCTGGCAGTAAAGACTGCTACAGCCAAGCGCCGGAAATTTAATATTGTTGCTCCTGAAAAAAGACTTTAACTCATTGATTATCAATAAAAATTTGATGATTACTGGTATATTATTGCAAGAAAAGCCGTTTGAAGCGAAAGAAATCTTGCAAAATGCTGACGAAGAGTAAAGATACGATCAAGGTTCAAAGCATTGGGTTCAACCCCCTTGTTGCATAATCTTGTTTCCCTCCCCGTCATGTGATGGGAAAACAACTTGCCGATGCAATTGACCGGCAGAGTTCTGAAGACGGTTTGTCGGTAAGCTTTTGTGCAGATAGCGGTCGTCCCTCCAGTCCGGTTTGTTTGATAGTCGCGCTGCATGATCTCAAATTGCAACCGCAACCGGTAACAACACATCCCAAATATGCCAACGACATAAGCGATGAAGCAATTCTTGATGAATGGTTTGAAAGTCCTTACTGACAGTATTTTCCGATGGGACTTATTTTGAGCATGAAAATCCGGCCGCTCCGCCCGTCCGACGATGCCGCACTGGCGCAAAAAACTTGCCAGGGGTGGCGCAGAAAAAATGCTTGAAGAAAAGCGGCCGCGCGGAAGATGAACTGAATGTGATCTTTGCGGCCGCGGGATCAATAATCCGGAAGTTGATGCGGAGCTGTGCCGAATTTTTAAGCTCGCATGGATCCAATTGATCTGCCAATTGAATCCATGCTACTCGAACAGGTTTGGCAAAGAAAGAGTGCAGGCAGGAAAGACCCTCTTAAAAGGTTTCTCCTGCCTGCATTTAACTTTTGTATAATCGACTAAATTAGAATTCGACTTCAAGAAGAAGGGCTTCACCGGGCGCTAACCAGGTGTGTTCCCCGCCCCAATTATAGGTTTCTCCTTTCCGCCATTTGGAAACGATTCTTACCGCTTTCGGAGGATTACGCCAATTCAGTTGAATCGGCTGAGACTTTTTCAGGTTCTTATTCAGGATCATAAGATAAGAGAAGTGGTTGGCGGCGTGCTTAAATTCGCCGATAGCAAACGGGCCGCCAGGCATATCGATCAATAAAGTTGAATCATCCGGAGGTGTCAGTTCATGATTATTTGCTGCGTCTTCAGCGGGGAAATGGTAAACTTTCGTAGAAGTCAACTGATTCAATGTTGGGGCAAGAGCAAGGACACAGTGGTTGACATAACGCATATCTTCCCAGAGGGGAGTTTTATGATGGAATTGATCGATAGGAGAAAGCCGGTAATTGCCGATATAAGGAGCCAGATAAGTAAAATAAGCGATACCGCGGGCTCCGTAAAGGAGAGAAGAAAAGACCTCAAAGCTTAGATCTGCCCGACTGGGGACTCGGTAATTGAAATGGCCGACGCTCAATACGACGGTCCAGAACGGTTTATTGTATTTCAGAGAAGCGTCGCGAAACGTAGAAAGATTTGCCCAGTATCCACCGCGGAGATTGTCGTCATCTTCCATGATCCCATAAAAATCATATCCGAATGAACGCGTAGGGACTTCGTGGATAAATCGCTCGACATATTCCTGGTAATCCTTTGTTTGCAGCATGGGCGGAGGAGCATAATTGGGGAGTAGATTAATGTAAACTTCTTTGTCCGGAGCAAATTCGGCGTAAATTTCAGCCAGTTTGGCCAGTTCCGGAAATTTGCCTGCCTGCGGTTCATCTACGATGTAATAACCATATACAGCGGGATGGTTGTTGACTTCGTCAAGGAGTTCCCGGATATCGTTTTCAGCCTTTTCCTGATCGATATTATCGAATGAGTGACCGTTATTTGCTCGTTTGTCGGTAACGAAGGTAACGAGTCCGGCATTGTAAATTTCATCGAGTTTTTCAATCGGATAGAAGCCTGCGACAGTAAGTCCGCAGTCATACATATCATTGAAGATTTCCTGACTCGGCACTTCCGGGGGAATCGGTCGGCCGCCATCCCATGCGATCAGCGGAAAAAAGTCGAGCCCTTTTCGCGGTTCTCTGTCGTTGTCCTCTGCGAAAGAAGCGCTGACGGCCGTCAAAATGATTATAGCCCAAACGCCCATACGATACAATGAGTGATGCATGATATTTTCCCTTTCTGGCGAACTGTTTCCATCCAAAAAACAGGGGATAGTATAGTATGCGAAAAATAAAAAGTCAACAGCATGAATGGCAAAAAAAACGGGGAATCGCGAAAGCGAAATCCCCGAAATGATTGCATTGCTGAGAAAATGACGGAAAATCGACGGATTATTTCTGGAATAAAGCGTCGAAGTATTTCTGATCTTCTTCAAGGTCGTAATATTCATGGAATGCCCAGCCATCAGCGCCCCCAAGAGTAGCGGCTTTCATTTGCTGGCGTACTAACTCATAGGGATGGAGGGTATCGCTGGCATAATCCCGAAGCTGCATCCAGAAGTAGATTTTCTGATCGGGATAGGCAACCTTCTTGATTGCTTCCGCCTGTTCCATGATTTCCCACGGCATTTGCTGCCAGATTCCGACAATGACGCGGTCAACAAAACGGTTTTTCAGCCATTCATCCCAGTTCAAAACGGAATGCGCTCCGAAAAGACCTTCGCGATATTGGTGGGTTCCATTGGTAATATCGACAATCAGTTCCTGATTGGCATTATGGAGCAATTCAGCCGATTTTTCAATGAGAAGGTCATAACTTTCCGCCTTGATTTCATTCCACCTGCGAGCGTCGAGATACAAGACACGGCCTTCTGCTACCGGATGGGCAAGAATATCTACGTCAAAACGTTCTTTGTATTTTTCAACAATTTCCTTATTATAGCCGTATCGGGTTCCGGTTTCCAAGGCATCCTGAGTTGCCCCGTGGTAACGGAAACTGTAGTATATCCCATCGGTATTGTATTCGATCAATTCTTTGAGCTGGTTGAGTCGGTAGGCCAAAGCGTCAGGGTTGCTGTAACAGAGCGTTCCCCATTGTGGCTTCCCTTCTCGATCCGTCCATGCAGCTTCCGGGTGGTCAAGAATGAAATTTGACCACCACGGCCCGCCATCCCAACTGGCTTCATCGTCAACAGTAACCCAGACAAAAATTTTAATTCCATTTTTACGGGCTTCACGGACTGCCACTTCGAGAGGGTCAAATTCGCGGATAATGTCGAGCGCCCGCTTCATTTCTTCCGGGAGTTTCTCTTCTGGATAGCGCCCGGGAGGCATGGTAGAGGCTCCTTTGCTGTGATACAGAACCTGCCCAAGCAGTGAAATTCGCCATAAGACACCGGTGACGCCGCGTTCTTTCATGGTTTTGAACATGGCTTCAATCTCTTTTTCCCGGTAATTTTCCACCCCGAGCTTGGGCGCATAATAGATCATATCGTAGTAGTCGACATTCATCCAGATTTCCTGTTCCGGCTGATCCGGAGCCGGGGGAATTGATTCAAAATTTTCTTCAGTTAATACCGGAGCTTCAATTTTCACAGGCGTATCGCCCGCAGTTACCGCAATATCTATCGTTTCCGTCAAGTTATCGGTGCAAAACGGAAGCGAAATTTCCTGCGGATCTTCTGTTGCCGGAAAATCAATTTTGCGCTGCATGTACAGCCGGTCATGCCGGTCACGGGCACCGACGAGAAGGGATCCATTTCCCCCGGAATGTTTAACTTTGACAAGATAAAGCGTTTCCGGTTTTGCCTCCAACTCAGTGCGATTGATTTTTGTCGGATTGATTTCTGTTGCAGACGGAACTTCTTCCGCAGCATACAAACTTGTCAGGAGCCCGCAACAAAGACAAGCAGTGTAAAATATTTTTCTCAACCCCGAAATCATGCTAATCCTTCC
>CALGPR010000409.1 GCA_937960425.1 uncultured Lentisphaeria bacterium | reverse complement strand
AAAAAAATTCAACTGATAACGCGAGCCTGGGTCAACGTAATGTCATGACAAGGATCCCGTCTGGATATGACATTGGTAAAATTTCTGAGTTCTTCTACCAATTGGAACAGTAACTTCCACGTCCGTTCGATTTTTTCAGTCGTCATTGTTTCCCTTCGCTCCCGATCAAAGAAAATAATTTGGTAAATTACATTATTTAGATTCTAATATATCAGTATTTGACAACGATTTCAAGCAGAAAGTGCACAACTGTTTTGATATTTTGCAAAAAAAAACTTCCCGCACTGGCGGAAAGTTTTGTTGAACGAATTGAAAATCATTCATCTTCAGTGATTTCAGGTGTTATGGTTCCCGGCATGAACATCCCTTGAAGATTTTCCGGACGCATGCGGACAGCTTCTTTGTGGCTGGATTCCTGGATGGCGTATTCAAAATCGGAAAGAGAAAGCTGGTCAAGCTTGGCAATCTGCATATCTCCTTTCCCTTCAATATAATAGTAACAATCCGGATCAACTTCAAAATGGGTGCCGTCGGGAAGAATCCAGGTGTCTTTGAGAATTCTGCCATCGCCGTTACATTTGACGTTGATTTCCTGTGTGACGGGAATAGCGATCAGGTACATGACCCTGTCACCGCGGACGCGGGCAAGGATATTAGACCCGCCAATGTATTTATCACCGACTTGGTAACTTTTAAATTCAACTGTACTTTTGGCGTAAAAGATAAAACCGAAATAGCCGATAATCGCAAAAAGGATCAAAGTGATTACAACTGAAAAAAAAGTCTTCATATTCGCCTCCCGCCTTTTAAATTAATTATTGGAAAGAAAAAATAGATAAAGTAAACATACTCAAAAACTGTCGTCTTCCTCCTTAACCAGCCGCCGATACTTTGCAAAAATCGGCCCTTTGGCAATGAAGCCGTGAAAAGTCCGGTCTGCATCACAGACTGGAAGATATTCAACACCATGTTCATCAAATGCCTGCATTGCTTTAACCAGGTCGTCTTCCGGGGAGAGGATTACCGGGGGGGCTTCCATCAAGTCAAATGCCAGAAGATGGTAACATTCTCCAGGGTGAACCATTGCCGAACGGATTTTATCCAGGTAGACGATTCCAAGTAAATGATTTCCGGCATCCAGAACTGGAAATACTTCTTCTGAGGTATTTTCCACAAGGCTGGTAACCTGTGCGAGCATGTCGCCGGGATGGAGAACGTGATATTTGGTATTGACGCAAAGCCGGACGAGGAGTTGCTGAAGCATGGTCTGGTCGCGGTCATCTGTCAGAAGATTGGCTTCAATTAAAGGCTTTTTGTAAATCGAATTCGGT
>CALGPR010000408.1 GCA_937960425.1 uncultured Lentisphaeria bacterium | reverse complement strand
AACACCATTGTCCGGATCACCCACTGCCGGATCATAAACATAACCGCAAACATCGCAAACATATTTCTGCATAAAATACCTCCTTTATTCAAATTCACCTATATATGCAGGGAAAAAACTATTTCAGAAGTTCTCGTCCGAGAGCTTCACCAAACTCAAAAGACTTCACCAACATTTCCTGTGTCGGCACATACTTGACTGCGAGCGGAGAAAACGGCAGCGCCACGCCCATCTCTTGAAGTTGTGCCTGCACCTGTTTGGCGCCTTCACCACTCCAACCGAAAGAACCGAACGCACCACCGATCAAATTCTGCGGCCGTAACCCTTTCATATACACGAGTGCATCGGCAACCGAAGGAAAGAGGTTATTATTCAACGTCGGACTGCCGACGACCACCAAACCGCAATCAAGAAGTTTCAACATTACTTCACTCCGGTCACTGACGCTGAGGGAAAGCACCTCCACTTCTTCTACACCGGCAGCATGAATCCCATCGGCAATGGCAACGGCCATTTTCTCCGTTGAATGCCACATCGTGTCAAAAAATACCAGAGCTTTCTTCCGGCCTTTCTGCTCTGCCATTGTCCGATACAAATTCAAAATAAAGGAAATTTCTTCCGGCCCGTACCACAGCGGTCCATGATCCGGAGCGACAATCTGAATATCCAACTTCAATCCCGGAAGTGCATCGAGCAATTCAAGAACTTTGGGAGCTTGCAATAAAAGGATGTTGGCAAAATATTTCTTTGCTTCAGCAGTCAACAGAGAACGGTCAATTTTAGATGCGTCCAGTTCCATTGTCGCCAAATGCATCCCAAAGGCATCCTGGCTGAAAAGCAGTTTGTCACTGTCCAGGTAAGACACCATACTATCCGGCCAATGCAACATCTTTGTTTCCACAAAAGCCAGATTGGAACGCCCGAGATTAATCGTATCTCCAGTCTTCACCACCGTAAGATCAAGAGAACCGAAATGGGCAGACAACGCCTTTTCTCCCATCGGGGAGGCATAGACCTTTTCCGGTTTGATCGCAGCAATCGCCATCGGTAAACTTCCGGAATGATCCATTTCCGCATGGTTGGAAACAATATAATCAATCTTTTCCGGATCCACGACAGAACGAATCCGCTCCATCATTTCTTCGAAAAAAGGAGCTTTGACTGTATCGATCAAAGTGATTTTTTCATCCATCACCAGAAATGCATTATACGTCGTCCCGCGATTGGTTGCATATCCGTGAAAACTGCGGACATGCCAGTCAATCGCACCAACCCAATATACATTTTCGCTGACTTTTACGGCTTTTAAATAGGAACTCATTTCATTCTCCGTTCAAATTCAAAAAAGTTACGGCAACTTTTCCGTGCCGTACACGCAATCATCAAGCCTGCCAGAGACCGTGCAAATTACAGTAGGCACGAACAATCAAACCTTCCTGCATCGGCACATAAAATTCAGCCTCAGGTTTATCGCCCGGTTTCAGATATTTCCGATTCACATACGGCCCGTTAATAACTTCAATCCACAAAATATAATGTTCTTCCGTCATCGGATGCGGAGCACTGCCAACGACCACCTTTACCCCTTGTGCTCCTCCGGTCATCACCGGAACGTGTTTTTCTTTGGAAGCATCAACGGTATTGGGCACAAGCTCAATCAGTTTATGATCTTCGCATTGCGGCGCAGTCGCATTTTCCGGTTCAAGAATTTCGACAATCAAACCATGTTGCGGACAACGGAACAAACGCTTCATCTTCTCTTCTCCTCTTTGTTTTTGATCTGGCATTTAAAAACTACAGCGTACAACTGTCCTTTTCACCATTCAGCCCGGCATTCGCCCGGCATTCTTGACAGCGTCCGACAAACTCCAAACGAAATCCCTCGCACTGAACCCGCGGAAGCACGCGGGCAAACGCCTCATTCAACTCTGCTAACGCCGGATCATCCATATCCACAACGCGCCCACATTCCCGGCAACGCATGTGATGATGAAATTCAACATTCCCGTCAAAACGCTTCTGCGTGCCGCTGGTCGATATTTTCTGGATAATCCCCAACTCGCTAAGCTGCTCCAGATTCCGGTAAACTGTCCCCAAACTGATTTGAGGCATTTTTTTCCTTAACATCGTATACAATTCATCGGCTGTCGGATGGCAGGTAACGCTGCGAAGCTCTTCAAGAAGCGCAGCCCGCTGCGCAGTTTTATTTAATCTCATTGTCACCCTCAATAAAACTTAAAATTGATAATCATTTTCAATAATATATCATCCGATGAGCGATAAATCAAATTTCTCCTTTTCGTATCTTGAGAATAGTCATATAGAAAAGGAGTCACTGCAAGATATAGTAATTGCACATATTCTGTTTCGCAAATTTTTTTTCCTTTTTTTTATAGAGATTTCTCCCAAGGTATTCAGGTATTCAGGGAGACTGGAAAAAAGCCCTGCAAAATTGTGAAATTAAATTGACAAATGCAGAAAATATGGTATTGTAAAAGGACACAAAACGGTTCTGGTGGTTTCTGATGCGGGCGGTTCCCGCACGTTGCTGCCGAACGCGAAATCAGTAAGGATAAAAAAATGAAACAAGCCGAAAAAACTGCTATCATCACCAAGTACGCCCGCAAAGAAGGCGACACCGGTTCCCCGGAAGTCCAGATTGCTGTGCTCAGTGCCCGCATCGCGGAACTGACGGAACACCTCCGTCTCAACAAAAAGGACAACAGTACTCGCCGTGGCCTTCTGGCAATGGTCAGCCGCCGTAAAAAACTTATCGCCTATCTGGCTCGTACTGACCACAACAAGTACATTGCTTTGACCGACGAACTCTCGATCCGTCGCAAATAATCGATTGTACGGTTATACTCTTTCAGAAGACCCGCATTCCGGGTCTTTTTTTTTGCCATCAAGGTTATATAGTATCAATCATACGTAAAGACAGGAAAACACAGGATGAAGCAAAAACTTTTCAGATATTCCGCTGTCCTTTTTTTTGTCATTCTGCTTCTTGCATGGTGGCTGTTGCGACGGCAAATTGAAAAAGAACAGACGATGCAGGTGATGGGGACTGTAGCAGGAGTTTCCTTTACCGGCAGGCCTGGCGCTGTCCCAAATGCGATTGCCAAAGTAGAAACGGTCTTTGCTGAAGTGCAAAACGAAGCAAACTTATACAATCCGGAAAGTGAATTATCCCGTCTCAACGCCCAGGCAGCCAACGCCCCGTTTGCCTGTTCAGAAGAGTTATACTCCCTCCTGAAGATCGCCCGTACCGCATACGAAAAATCCGATGGGGCATTTGATATCACCTCCAAACCACTGATGGATTTGTGGGGATTTTACCGGAAGCGCGGAAAAGGAAAACCTACAACAGAGGAAATTTCAGCAGTAATCCAGTTAGTTGGCTTGAATAAAGTTCAATTCAATGACGAAGCCCGTACCATATTCTTTACGGTACCGGGGATGGCACTGGACTTGGGAGGTATAGCCAAAGGCTATGCGGTTGATCGTGCTTTTGACGCAGTCTCTCAAACAGGAGTAAAAACTGGCGTTATCAACCTTGGCGGCAATATCCGGTTGTTGCCGGAACCGAAACGGGGCCACGAAGGGTATCGCATCGGCATTCGCAATCCTCTGGATCCTGACAGTATTGCTGAAACCCTGATTTTGAATAACTGCGCTCTTGCCACCAGCGGTGGTTATGAACGTTTTGTAACGTATGACGGAATACAGTACCCGCACATCATGGATCCGCGCACGGGGATGCCGGCTTCAGGGTTATTAGCCGTAACGGTTGTTGCTCTTGACGCCGTCAGCGCGGACTGGATGGGAACGGCAGTCTTCATTAACGGGGCAACCTGCGCAGAGAAATTAGCAGCACTTTATCCTGGTACGAAATTTTATCTTTATACGCAATCTAATGCTCCTGAAGGATATGCAGTGGAAATCATTCCGCATGCGCCGTAAAAAAGGATTCTCTTTATGCAATCACTCAAAGAATTGTATCGGATTGGCATGGGGCCATCCAGCAGCCACACGATGGCACCGCGCCGAGCTGCCGAAAATTTCCGCAATGCTTTTCCCGGTGCCGCCTGTTACCGGGTTACGCTTTACGGCAGTCTGGCGGCTACCGGGAAAGGACATTTTACAGACAAAGCAGTCCAAGATGCATTGGCCCCGAAAAAAACCGAAATCTGCTGGAAACCGAACGTGATTTTACCGCAACACCCCAACGGCATGCTTCTGGAAGCCTTCAGCTCTGCAGGGAATCTGCTTGCCTCGCGCACCGTTTTCAGCGTTGGCGGCGGAGCGTTGCAGACCGACGGGGAACCTCCGGAAACCACCGATCGCTATCCTCAAAAAAATTTTACGCAAATGGTAGAATGGGCCGAACAAGAAGGCCGCCCTTTATGGGCTCTTTCTAAGGAATTTGACGATTCTGATCTCTTTGAATACCTTGGCATAGTCTGGGAACAAATGCGTAAAACAATCAAAACCGGCCTGAACCGTGAAGATGTCCTTCCCGGAGGGCTTCGATTGATGCGCAAAGCTGCTTCCGTTTATGCAAAGGCGCGAACCCAGAAAAAAAATTTTGCCCGAACCGGACTTGTGAGCGCTTATGCACTGGCAACCAGTGAAGAAAATGCTTCCTGCGGTACAGTTGTTACAGCCCCCACCTGCGGATCCTGCGGGATTTTACCGGCAGTGCTTTATTATCTCAGTGAAGAAAATCAATGTTCAACCATGCAAATTCTGGGAGCCATTGCTGTCGCCGGGCTTGTTGGGAACTGTGCCAAGCATAATGCTTCCATTTCCGGAGCAGAAGTCGGCTGCCAGGGAGAAGTCGGCGTTGCCTGCGCCATGGCAGCAGCAGCGGCAGCACAATTACTGGGCGGAACCCCACCGCAGATTGAGTACGCTGCCGAGATCGGGTTGGAACACTTTCTTGGACTCACCTGTGACCCGGTCATGGGATTGGTGCAAATCCCCTGCATTGAGCGCAATGCGCTGGCGGCAAACAAAGCATTGATTGCAGCAGAATACGCACTTCTTTCGGACGGGCGTCATCGTGTTACTTTTGATGAAGTAGTTAAGGCGATGAAACAAACTGGGCATGACCTGCCGGCGCTCTACCGGGAAACAGCAGAAGGCGGACTCGCAGCCGTAATCAGCTGTTGAACTGCCTGCCGAATCAGTTTACTCTTCGGAAGAGGCCGCTGGTCCATTCTTTTTCGGTCATACGGTCAAGTTCTTCACACCCCGTTGCCATAAACACTTCACTTAACGCATCAAATTCCGTATTGAGAATCCCCGCCAACGCCAAATATCCGCCAACTGTAACATACCGTTTGATCGTATCGGCATTTGCCTTGAGAATATGCCCTAAAATATTCACTAAAGCCAGGTCATATCCATTTCCTGGAGCCTGGTATGTCGTAGCATCAGCTTCAAAGAGGTTGATTTCCCCTTCAGCAATCCGGTTAAATTCAATGTTTTCCGCCGCAACTTTCACTGCATCAGGATCGAAGTCAAACGCATCAATGTGGTGAAATCCGAGTTTAGCAGCAGCAATTG
>CALGPR010000407.1 GCA_937960425.1 uncultured Lentisphaeria bacterium | reverse complement strand
GTTTCTAAGCTTCCGGAATCGGTACTCGCTGATATGGAATAAACTTGAGGGTAGAAAACCGGAAGAAAGGCAATTTCTTCCGGTTTTTCCTTTCCCTGACTCCATAAAGGAAATCTGTTGATGATGTCAAATAATATGATAGAAAAGATTCAGGCATTGAAGGAGCAGAAGGGCGCTGTTATCCTTGCTCACAATTATGTGGATGGGACAATTCAGGAAATTGCCGATTTTCTCGGGGATTCCCTGGAATTAAGCATTCGAGCCAAAGAAGCCCAAGCTAAAACAATCGTTTTTTGCGGGGTGCGGTTTATGGCGGAGACTGCGAAATTGCTTTCTCCTGATTCTGTTGTGCTGTTGCCCCGATCTGATGCAGGGTGTCCCATGGCAGATATGGCAACGGCGGAAGAGGTGCGGAAGATGCGCAAAGCCCATCCGAATGCTGTCTTTGTTGCCTATGTCAACAGCACGGCGGAAGTAAAAGCAGAGGTGGATATCTGCTGTACCTCTGCCAATGCTGGCAAAATTGTTGCAAGTATTCCGAAAGATCGCGAAGTGGTTTTCCTTCCGGATCGTAATTTAGGTGGAAATGTTTCCCAGTCATTACAGCGGGAGTTTTGTCTGTGGAACGGTTGCTGCCCGATTCATGATCGGGTGACTCCGGAGATGGTTCAAGATGCCAGAAAAAAATATCCTGGGGCGGAAATTCTGGTACATCCGGAATGTCGGCCGGAAGTCATTGCCGAAGTCGATCAGGCGTTGAGCACTGGGGGCATGATTCGTTATATTGCCGCTTCCGATAAAAAAGAATTTGTTGTTGGGACGGAATCGGGGATTTTCCATCGTTTGCTTCTCGCCAATCCGGATAAAAAACTTTATAAGTTGGAGCCGGAATTAATTTGTGCAGATATGAAAAAAATTACTCTGACTGATGTGCTTCATGCGTTGGAAACGGGAACCGAAGAAATTCTTCTTGATGCAGAACTGGCGAAAAAGGCAGTTAAGCCGATTGAAGCGATGCTTCAGGTAAAGTAGTTTTAAGATTCATGACAAAAAGGTTCAGCTGTATATCCGAACGGCTGAACATTTTTTTTGTCTCTGTTCCGAATGAATTGAAGAACTTGAAAAAAATACCGGGCGCAGTTAAGGTATCATCAAAACAGAAAATATTGTTTAACACGGCGAACAGTTGTGTGCGGGAATTGGGTAAGAGTAGAGAGGATCTGAAAGGTGTTTCAGAGATTCCTGTTGCTATCGGATGATGAAGGCAGTATTTTCAGAGAAGCGGAAACGAATTTTTGGATAAAAAAATGGACGTTGTTCCGTTGGGATAAGGAAAGAAGGATATGATGAAGAAAAAGATTACTCTACTATGTCTGCTTGGCGCTTTGACAGTCGCTGGTGCAGAAGGATTTCTGGATCATGGGATGGCTGCCCACTCCGGTCAGAGTCGCGGAATGGTTGCCTGTGCCGGGCCGGAAGGGGAGGATGTTATTGCCCTCTGGCTGATGGATCCGTTGTTTTGTCGAGGAATTTTGCAGGTTGATGCTGCAACTGGAAAAACAGAGCTGATCACATTGCCCGTCGAAGGAAACGTTGAAGACAACCCTTTTGCTTCTGTCTTTTCTTCAAAAGGAAAATATTATACCCATTTCGGGGGATACTTTCTGGAATATGATCCCCGGGAAAAGCGTTTTACAGCCGTCTTGCCGACAAGGTTTCAGGTTGCAATGGATATGTTTGAACATCAGGATGGTAGAATATATTCGGCCTCTTATCCGGATTGCGGCTTAATTGCATACGATCCGGAAAGCGGAAATTTGATTGATTATGGAATCCTGAATCAGGAAGATTGGCCGCAATATCCCCGCAGCATCACTTCTGGGGACGATGGATGGATTTATGTTGGCGTGGGAACAACGCGGGGACAGGTAATTGCATTTCATCCCGAAACCCGGGAAATTCGCCACCTGTTTCAGGATAATGAACGGGAAAATCCTTCAACGTGTACCGTGGAACGCCATACTGATGGCAGGGTATACGCATACAAAAACATACCCGATACTCTTTACTACGAGCTGAAGAATGGAATGAAAATCCTCCTGGAACAGCCCCCGGTGACAAAGAAGGCATTTCGAATTTCCGGACGGCAGGAAATGGTATACAGAGATTTTCCTTCTGGGAAAATCCTTGAATCTCTGGATCTTGCCGAGCAGAGGATGGTCGTTTACGACCCAAAAGAAGATGAGCGCAGGACGATAAAGCTCGATTTTAAGTGCCAGGGGGCGTATTTGATGGGGATTGATGTGACGGAAACGGGAATTGTTGCTGGCGGTACCTATTTCCCTATGCGGTTTGCATCGCTGAATCTTGCCAATGGAACTCAAAGTGATGTTTCTGCCCGGGAGGTTCAATGCAATACGATTTTGAGTGATGGCAAGCAATTCTATATCGGCGGTTACTGTGGAGGATATCTGTTGCGTTTCGATCCGGAACGACCATGGGATTGGAATGGTGATACTTCCCGGGTAAATTTGTCTTCCAATCCCGCGTATTTCGGCTCTGCAAATCCAGTGATCAATCGCCCACATGCGCTGGCTTTGTCACCGGACGGAAAAGAATTGGCAATGGGGGGAACGCCGGATTATGGTTGTACTGGCGGAGGAATTGCACTGTTAAATACCGATTCCGGGCTTTTCCGCGTGATTCCGGCGACGGATTTAGTGGCAGAAGAGTCCCCCCATGCGTTAGCGTATGACCGGGATGGCAGGTTATGGGTGGGAACGACAGTAGAGGCGGGAACAGGCGGCCAGCAGCTGGCGGCAGAACTTTCTCTGCTGTTGCTGGATCCTCGAGAGGGGAAAGTGCTTTGGAAGGGAAAACCTTTGCCGGGTCGCCGATCAATTACCAATTTGACGGTGCTGGAAGACGGAAAAATCCTGGGAGTGGCTGACCGTGCGGAAGTATTTGTTTTTGACCCGGAAGTGCAAACCGTAACAACGGTAATACGATTGGAAAATGATCGAGTCGCTGCAAATCAAGGGCCAAGAGCTTTGTTCCCGTATGGAAAAAATATTTTGTTGCTTCTGGAAGGCGGAATCGCTGTAGTGGATCCGGAACAGTGCAGGATTCCAGTAATTATCCCTTCGCCGATACGGATTACTTCGGGAGGCGGAATTGTAGAAGATCGATTGCTTTTCTGTGGGGGAAGCCATATTTGGAGCTTTGATTTATCGCAAATTGCAGATACAAAGAGAAAATAAAGTTCAAAATTTCTGAGGCGGAAAGAAAGAGTTCCCACTTGTCCCTCAGGGCAGTCGTTGTGCTTATGTGAAAGAAAGGCAAGGGAAGATTATTGTTATCTGTCTATGGATTATGGCACCCATGCAGTCGTTACGCCAATGTGAAAAGCAAGAGCGGTTTCATCCCTGCTTGTCCTCTCGCTTTCATCGGTTGCTGCGCTAATACGGAAGGCAGGGGGATTTCTTATTAAAATAAAAAACGAAAAGAGCATCCGGCAGGAAAAATTTCTCGAAAACCATTCTTTCTCTGACGAAAGAAACTCTGGCTGAAAATTCCCGCCGGATATCAGAGGTTATACTTCGACAGTCAATCCATCGTAAGCAACAATAATTCTATGGGGCGAGAATGCTTCAACAAGGGATTGATGGTTTCCTACTCCGTTGTGAGAAAAATGGGTAGTAAACACTTGAGTAGATTCATCAATCAGGTGCAGTTCTGCAAGGCGGTCGCGCATAGCAACAGTCGCATTTAATCCCATATGTCCGTCAAAGGCATTCGGGTATTTCGTGCCACAGGTACTTTCTAAAACTGCAATATCAATTTTTGGCGCTTTTGCCGCGACAACGTCCCAGGCATTGCTTTTCCAGTATCCTGTGTCATTGGCGATCAAAAGCGTTTTGCCATTACGGGTAAAGAAGTAGGTAAGAGCTTCTTCATATGGGGAGTGGTTGGCGGGAATGGCAAGAACATCGAGATCGCCTGCACGTAAAGTGTCGCCTCCTCGAACTACATGTCGGTTCATGTGCAGATCATCGAGGTTGTAGTTGTCCAAGTTATCAATCATACATGTGGCAATGCGGTTCATGACCCGCATGTTGCCGTAAATATCAATGTTGCTGGTAACACGGCTGTAGCCGGGATGACGCCATTCCAGGTCAACGCTGTTCAAATGGTCTTCATGGGCGTGAGTAAAAAAGATTCTCTGGATTTTCAGTAAGTCAACGCCAAACGTTAATGTCTGAGCAAAAATATCCGGCCCGAAATCTACCAGCGTGTCGTCGTCGATTAAGTAACAGGTGCGTCTGCGAATATCTTTACCTTTGTTGACCATTGCTTCCCGGCAGGTCGGACATTCACAAAACAGAGCCGGTATTGCTTCCGCTGCCGCAGTCCCTAAAAAAGTCAGCTTCATAGGTTTTCTCCCATCAAAATAAATAAAGCGCACACCTCTGTAAGAAGGTGTGCGCTGAACCTAAGTACTATTTCACATCAGGCATGAAGGACTATTATTATGCCTTGCAATGACGTTTGTGGCACTTGGCCGCAGCATTGCGGATACCGTTGACCATATCTTCAATGTTCTGTTCCGTCAACCGCGGATGCATCGGCAGGTTGGCTTCACGCTTGTAGAAGAATTCATTGGCGTTCGGGCACTGATTCTGGTCATAGCCAAGTTTCTTCAATGCGGTGAAGTGATAAGCCGGCTGATAGTGCAGAATGGTCTGGATGCCTTCTTCTTCATACAGAATGCGCATGAATTCGTCGCGGGAAGCGCCGAGTTCAGATTCATTGACGCAGAGAGTATAAAGGTGATAGACATGGAGGCGATCTTCGGGTTCATAAACCGGTTCAATCCCCTTGATGTCCTGAAGTCCAGCTGTGATCTTGTGGGCGATTTCACGACGCTTTTCCGTCAGCATCGGAATCTTGTCAACCTGACAGCAGCCGACAGCAGCCTGGATTTCGTTCATACGGAAGTTGCTGCCCCATTTGCCG
>CALGPR010000406.1 GCA_937960425.1 uncultured Lentisphaeria bacterium | reverse complement strand
TTTTTTTCCTTCCTCATGAAGTAATTTTACAAAAGTTTGATATGATGACTTTTCAGATTGCATTCTCTTCGGTAATGTCTTCTCGCCCTCCACGCCTGCAGTGAACAGCGATCTCCCAATTTACCCCCAAATGGTTCAATTCCTGCCTGCAATCCTGTTACTCCTGTTTACCATATTCCAATAAATAGCCTCACGTCCCCTTTTCATGGTTCCCTCCTCTCAGGATCGCTTCTCTCAAGCTCTCAATCCTCAGCAAAATCTTTTTTTGTAAATCATGAGGTTTTCAACAAAAAATACTTGCATTCCATCATCAAGATGTGTATATTGACTTTGTTATCAAACTTAACAAAGAAAAAAGCATTGAATTTCATATATTCCGCCTGTGACGGTCATTGACATAGAAATAAAACCCTAAAACCAAGGAACGAAAAATGTTGAAAGTCAATATTTATCCCGACAATATTTCCATGGGGAAAGCTGCTGCTGCTGCGGGTGCTGAGTTGATCCGCAAAGCAATCGCCGAATATGGCACAGCCAACATTGTCGTCGCCACCGCGCCAAGCCAGAACCAGATGTATGATGCACTCGTCACCGCCCCGAACCTCGACTGGGGCAAAGTCAATATTTTCCACCTTGACGAATACATCGGTCTGGATGACAAACACCCTGCATCCTTCCGTTTTAATCTGCACAAAACCTTTCTGGATCGTCTGCCGCAAGCACCGCTGGCGTTTCACCCGGTTCAAGGAGAAAACCCGGATCCGGAGGCCGTGTGCAAAGCATTGCAGGATGAAATCTGTGACTTGCGTATTGATGTAGCTTTTATCGGAATTGGCGAAAACGGTCATATTGCCTTCAACGATCCGCCGGCCGATTTTGAAACTACCCGTGCTTATATGCCGGTCAAACTCGATGAAGTGTGCCGCCATCAACAGTATTCTGAAGGCTGGTTCCCAACAATGGACGCTGTTCCTCGTATTGCGATTTCCATGACAGTTCCGCAAATTATGAAAGCCAAAGCAATCATCAACACAGTTCCGGATCTGCGCAAGGCAAAAGCCGTTGCCATGTCGGTAGAAGGCCCTGTTACCAACCTTTGCCCGGCAAGTATTCTTCAACGGCATCCCAATTGCGGGCTCTATCTTGATGAACCGGCAGCTTCTTTGCTGAAAAAAGATTATTCAGCATAATTTTTCATACAGTTGGCTTTTTCAGGGCAAATGAGTCATTTGTCCTGAAAGGCCTCCGGAAAAGTCATTCCCATTCTATCAGCAAAACACATCCAGTCGGCGGAGACACCCTGAGCAATTTCGGCAAAACCGGAATTACCTTATTTCCACCAGTAACCAACACACTGGAACGGCCGCGCCTAGACAAAAGGGCTGCATACTGGAATTTCTGGTAAACTGTTTCACAAATTCGCCGCAATTCTGGAGGCGGGCAGTTCAACAGGTTGAACATCACCATTCCCTCATCCGCAGTAATTTGATGCAATTTTGCAAGAAATTGGTCACAATAAACTTCTGTTACCGGAAGAGAGTTGGCAAAAATGTCGCAATAAATCCCCTGGTACTGATGTTCTGCCGGAGCCTGCTCGACAAAATCAGCAGCGTTTCCACAAACCAGATTCAGCCTCGATAAATCCATCCCATCAAAAAAATACCGTTTAGCAATGTCAATCAATTGCGGATTGAGCTCAATCCCATCTACATGGCAGCGCGGAAAAAAGTCCAGCAAATAATGTACAACGCTGCCACCGGCGACCCCCAGCACCAGGGCTCGGCGATATGATTCATCGCCGGGAACTTTCAATAGTTCCGTAATTCCCTGAAAATAGGACATTAGTATCATGGGCTGGCGTGGTAATAACGAGATACTGGAATAAACCGCCGCTGTAGTGCGAAGTGAACGAATTGCCGCCTTCCGTTTCGGCCAGTACCAGGAATCAATGATCTGCAATTCCACCCCATCGATAGTAAATTGTTCCAGCACACAGGAACGTCGACGTGAATATTGCCATAACCGCAAAATTACTCTGAAAAACTTCGTATAAAATTTTTTCCATCCACTTGTCTTCATCGCATGATTCCTTGATTACCTCAAAATGCTGGAACACTTGCAGAGCGATTTTCAACGATCACCGAAAACAGCAGCGGCCTGTTTCATTTTCTCTCGGATTTCGACATGAAATGGGCATCGTTTTTCGCATACACCACACTGGATACAATCTGACGCATGGCGGGATAAAAGTTTATAATGTTCCCGAACCGTTTCCGGTACATTCCCCTGGGCAATAGCGAGATTCAGAAATTTATTGACATCTGCGATATTGATTCCTTGGGGACAAGGAGCACAATGGCCGCAATACATACAGTGCCCATGCCATGTAAATCGTTCCAACCCAGCCAAGACTGCCGCATAATCTTTCTCCGCTTCAGATGCTTCGCACCAAGCCAATGCAGCCTGAACTTCTGAAATAGTCTTTGCACCTATCATAACAGAAGTCACTGCAGGCCGGGTAAGCGCATATTGAATTGCCTGAACCGGAGTAAACGCTTTCCCGAACGGAGATAATTCTGTACGTAAAAGATCACCACCGCCATAAACCTTCATGGCGTCAATTGCAACGCCCTCCCTTGCGCACAGCTCATACAAGGCTTCGCGTTCTCGGTTGAAGTTATGAAGTCCCGCAGCATATCTTTCATCAGCCCAAAGCATTTCTACATCTTCGTCCGGCGGCTGCATATCGTAACAGGGATTAACGGCAAAAAGCAGAACATCTATCATCCCCGTTTTGACAGCCATTTGCGCAATCACAGGATTATGACTGCTCATTCCAATATGTTGAATTTTTCCTTCCCGTTTCAGCTGTAAAGCTAACTGAATAAATTCTCCGTCAAAAATAGTATGAAAATCTTCTACTTGATCACTGTAATGAATCATACCAATTTCAATGCAATCGGTCTTCAATCGTCGTAAGAGCTCTTCAAAAGATGCCTTTGCCGCTGGAATATTGCGGGATCTTTCATACTGGCCATTTTTCCAAATTGAACCGATATGTCCCTGGATCACAAAATGTTCCTGGCAATGCGCAAAAGCATGTCCCAAAGCCGAACGCAAATCAGGATCAGAAGAATAAATATCGATAAAATTGATCCCGTTTTTCATGGCATAGGAGACCATTTTTTCGGCTTCATCTTCCGTTTTTCCGGAAAATCCTTCACATCCCAACGCTATTGTACTGACAGAAATTCCGGTTCGTCCAAGTTTTCGGTAAATCATAGAAAAACTCCGTAATCCATTTCGTTTACCCTCAACACCTCAAGCAAACTCTGTTTCGATCTGAAAAGATCAAAGATCTAATTGTCGATCCTCGCAAATTCCTATCCTGGCCATTATTCTTCGGCCGAAAAATCTTCAAGAGAAATAATTGCATATTCATCACTGAAAGGATATGTCCGGCTCTTTCCATCGATGGTGACCGTTACTTCCGCGGAGTCCGAATCATTCCGGAAATCAACCGCAAAAAGCTGTAACTTACCATCAGCAGTGCGCTGCAAAGCCGTAACAACACCTTGCGGAGCAGAAACTTTGACTTTACTATCAACCCGCTCCAGCAAAGTTTCCAGACATTCCGCCAACTCCGGACGGATGGTTCCTGCCAGACCCGTTGCTTTCTGCGCATCAACAACCATTCCTGCCCGCGAAGCAGCAATCCAATAGGTAACGCCTTTGCCGCTTCGATTACTGATAACCTCTACTCCAGAAATTGTTTCCCGTTTCACAGAATCAGCAAAGTCTTTTCCGTTGATAACCCCGGTAATTTCACTTAATGACCAAGTATCAAGCGGCCAGTCATACATATCTCTACTGCCGGTTTCACCACAAACGATCAGCGTTCCGCCATTCTGGACAAAAGTTGTCAGCGCGGCAACTTCTTCCGGCGCCAACAACATAGCATCAGCAATCACCAGAACATCATATTGGCCAATTCGTTCTGGAAGATTTTCCACATACAATGCATCCATCGGCCTGCCGGAACCAGCCAACTGCGAATAAAGCCCTACATAATCCAAAAACAACCTGCTATTTGCCTGTCGTGGACGCACATTGGCAAATAAAGTCCGTTCTGATAGTAATACTGCGGCCGGATTTGCCGATGTCCGCTTCAATAGACGTGGCTCTTCCTTCTCAATATCAGCAAAAACATCACTGACGATTCCGGCATATTCCGGATCGTAGTTACCGAGAAGATCACATCCTTTATCATCCACGCACAAAGACTCACCGCCAGTACGCCAAAAACTGTTAGCGTCCCGATACCGGTCATAATACTGCAAGGTCCACATCTGTATACCATCCCCCCATGCCATACCGTTCAAGAGCGAACGCCGGAATGTCCGTGGGGATTTACAGCTGTATCCGGCTCCCGGCCACATAATAACTCTGCCGCATGCAGCATTTTTCAGCAATTGCAGCGATACACTCTCCCGAATAGAACCATTGTCATACAAATCTGTTCCCAAATAAGGCAACGCACGTCCCATGGAGACGTAGCTTCCTGCCATCAACTCTCCGGTATGCATGTCCATTACTACGAGAGAAACAAAGTTTCCAGCAGCCAATTCCTGTTCAAATAACCGTTTATAATGTTCGGCCATATAATCAGCCTTGAAATATTGATACTCCATATAGGCACGACGGCCATCGGCATCTTCTGGCGGATCGACCGGGGGCAGAGAATCGCTCCCGGAAGCGGCTTTCCAAGCAGCCATCAACTCTTCATTTTCGATTAAAGGCACCTCACCTTTTTCTCTAATTGTTGGCTCATCAACTTGAATACCGATAGTCTTTTTCAACGGCGCAGTCAAATCTTTAAATTTGGCCAGATCGGAATTCAGGCGCTCAGGTTTTCCGAAATACTGTGTTGAAACAATATCTTCTCCCAGGAAGATTTCTCCGTCGCACCAGACCAGATAAGGGACAACAGCTTCCTGGTCAAATTCTTGCAAAACTTGAAGTTCTTCAGTCAAGCCGCCCGGTCTGCCGACACAGAAACTGACCAAATTCGCATGGAGCGCTGCCGGCAATCGTCCAAGATATTTATAGTTATAATTGTACCCGGGATAAGGGAATTTGTCTGCGCCAAACAAAATGTCGGTAAAATCCAGTGCACGTACAAAAGCTTCGCCATTGAGAAGTTTATCGACATCGACCTGCGGATACAGTGGAGTCGCAGCAGGTGCCGCAGCGACTCGGCGTGCAAAGTCTTCACACGCCTGACGACAATCTTTTTCAAAAAGCGCAATATCTTCCTGATATTTCTGCAATTCGTCAACCATCATATTGCTTTCCGTAGACTCAGGACGTTGCAACGCAGTAGCAGGAACGGAAATTTCCATTGGCCCAGAATGATCTTTCGGGAATGGATTCTCCCCACTGAAAAGTTGATTTCCATAAACAGTCACTGCGATACGGGTCGGCGCCCCCCCTTTATCACAATCCATCCCGACAATCTCAAGAGTGCAATCCCCCTCAGGCAATACAGCAGGAAGTTCAAAATCACTGACGGCAATCCAGGAAGCCGATTGGCGACCATAAATAAATACGCCGGGGCCACCATCACCGCCATTGTAATAATTGGGATTATACACAGCATGAGAAAAAGTAGTCAAAGGGACCTCAATAACCGTACCGTCAGCCCAACGAAAACGGAACTGCCGGAATCCCGCCCAGTTGTAATAAGTAGCTGGAACTTCTTCGAGATTTTCGACTGCAATCAAATATTGATTTTTCGGTTTTTCCAGATTAAATACACTGCGGATCACTTTTCTGTCTTCTTCAATAGCAAGATACCGATTGCGCAATTCTTCTCTTAGCTCACGGCCTTCATGTAATAATTCCTGATCTGCATTACTGCTGTGTTCCATATCCCAGATCAATACATCCAGTGCCTGACCGGAGTCCTGCCAGACTTTATCCAGAAGATGCGAACTTTCCCCATACTTGTACAGCATCTCATCATATAAAGTTTTTGTTTCTGCTCCAGATACCAGACACATTCCCGAGATGCACAACATAGTCAACAAATTTGTTTTCATTAGCCACCCCACTTTCAATGACGATTCTATAAAAATCATTATAATAAAAAAGCGATCAGAAGTCCAATTTTTTCCGGTCTGAAATTCACCACGATACCGCTTGAGGAATCAACAGCCATCCGATGTGGAAAGAACGAATAGTGCAGAAAATGCGTTGATCCTGATAGTCCAACTGAAGATCTCCGGAAAAATTTACAGCAAAACCTCCTCCCAACGGCACAGAATAGCCAATAGAAAAAAAGTTATTTTCCCATGTCCCCCACCCCCATTTCGTATGATTACCATTGTAATGTTGGATGGCGACCCCAAGCAATGTATTGATTTCCTTGCTGGATAATCGCAAAGAACAAGTTTCCACGATCTGATTATTTTCTGCTTGCAGCGATTGCATCAGGCGCGCAGCAAGATTTGCCATAATTGCAATTTCTTCTTCCTCGGGAATCATGATTTTCTTATCTTTCGGTGTTGTACCAATAATAAGAAACGCCAACACGGCAACCAAGAAGAAGGCAAAAATCCCCAAAATCTGAATCCATCGCCACCTTTTTTTTCCTGCAGGTCTGTTTGTCTTATTCACAGAGGTCCTCTTTATCGAATTGTGCGTGTTAACAATAAAGTAATTAAGTTCTGATTACGACGATAGTGAGCCTCTATCGACTCGATCGTGTTTGAAGATAATGATGCCGACAAAACAATTTTTGAATTGCTTTCTTTCCAAACAACCGTTTTAGCAACAGTTTGATATAATGCCTGATCTCCACTGAACAAACCGACGAGCAGTATATTGGAAAGAACCCCCAATTGCGTTCGAAGCTGCTGTATTTTCCTGGTATCTGAGGGATTGACTTCGCCATAAATTTGAATCCCTCCTCCTGTAGCTCCGATGCGACAAAATGCGTTTTTAGAATTTTTGGCAATTCCTATCAAGTCAAAATGAAAAACCTCTGGCTCAAAGACTGCAAAGAAGAAAACGTCTTGCAAAGAACTGTTGTCCATCAGCGAAATCATTTCCGCCGATGTCCGGGTTGACAATCGAGCCATCGGCAGTGGGTCTTTATGCCCGCCGATAATTATCGTACCGTTTCCCGGAAACGCCAAATGGTAGACACGAGTTTGTCCTGGCTTGCTCGGATGAAACCAGGTAAATTCAAGGACGGGAATACCGTTTACTTGGGTCTGAGCGATTTTTCCCTTTTGCTGTAGTACATAACGTTGCTTCAAACGTTGAGTCATTTCTTCAATTCCGCAGGGCGAATCGACAATCATCATTCGTTCACTGGAAGAAAAAAAGACTGTTAAGACATCAAGAGAAAGGGTTTTAGAATCGCTGATAGAGAGCAGGTTCAAGGTTTTATTAATCCGCTCAAGCTCTCCTGATTGGAGCAAAGGAGCCAAAGCAGATTGGGAATCCTGTAATAAATTCGCTCGAATCAAAACAGCTGCATGGGCATTTTCCGGAACCCATTGGGTTAGATCAGCAGCAAGGAGGAGCGTCTGGCTAAAAGCCCCAACAATAACAGCAAGAATTATTTTAAAAACTTTCATAGTAAAGCTTCTCAAATAAACAAAGTTAACTTTCCGACTCAGCCCACATTGCGGGATCTGGAAAAAACCGTTCCTCACCCCTTGCCTCGCCGAGTATAATAGCACAGCAAATCCCCTGTGGCAAGGTTTTTTTCAACAAAATCTGCCAGATAAGGTTGTATAATAGCGTTTCTGTTATTTTGTATCATTGTCAGTTCTGAATCAGTTAATTGTATTCTCGACAGTTTGGAATTGCCATACTGCAATTTCAATTAACAATTCGGGAAAAAAGTAAAAATCAGATTTTACCTGGAAAATCCCAAAAAGGAGTTACATCCAAGAGCGGTAAAGGTTCAAAGATATTCAGCTACACTTCAGGGACAAGCAATAGTAAGTCACAACAGAATCATTAGAGAATGATAATATCGAGCGCCAATGCAACTGTAATACGCTCTCATTTTTCAAAGACAACATTACAGTAGAAGCTCTCACAAAAAATAAAATTTTCATTTTTCGTGAGGCACCTTGCGAGTGTCTGTTTTTCAGAGACAACCACATTCAAACGGCACTATCAGTACAGATTGAAAAGAAACGTTTAGAATTATCTATCGTTAGAGAAAATCAATTGAAAAATTAACCTACAATTGACTCTCTCGAAAAAACACAGTATCTCTACTAAAGAAGCCATTCAACGCAGTCGGGATACTTCTCTAATGTTAAATCTTTCTAACCTTCTTCAAAAAATTCCTATTGGGGGAAATGATTTTGATTTCATCAAAGCTATTACTGAAATTGAGAACCACATTTCTGAATCTCAGATCATCCCAATTACAGCAGGTACCGGTTCCGATAATAAGGGTTTGACAATTGAAAAATGGATTGAAGCAAAGTCACTTTTTGAAAAGAATGGTATTGCTGAAAGTGATCCATCTTATCAATTATACCTAACTGTGACCCAAAATCAACTTGATGACCTTTTGCGAACTATAGAAATAGCGAGTGCTGATTATAATACAGTCAGAGCACTTGTTATTGGTGATGTTGATCAGTTTATGGGATTTACATTTGTACGATTGGCAGCCAATACGATGGGAGAATCAGATCATCCAATTACTTGGGGGCTTCCTGGCACTGCTGTATCTGGTGGAATAAGTAGAGAATGTCTTGCTTGGAGCAAATCATATATCAAATTTACAACACCGAAAGATATTTCAATGAGAATTGCAGAACGTAAAGATAGGTGCTTTAATTGGTATGCGTATGGACGCATGTCAGCTGATGCACTTCGAATTGAAGATGCTGGTGTCGTTAAAATTGTATGTTTTGAGGGTAAAATATAAAAGACAAGACTT
>CALGPR010000405.1 GCA_937960425.1 uncultured Lentisphaeria bacterium | reverse complement strand
CCATAATGCACAATATGCTGGTGAAGCTTACGATTTTGGAAACCAATTTCCCCCTGAATGCTAATTTCTTCAGTGATAAAAATCTGGTTTCGGATTATTTTTCACGGGACAACTCAACCCACAACCGGACATGCCATTGGGCAGCGGCTTTTAACCTGATTTTTTAGAATGGAGGATAAAAAAGATGTCGGAAAATAATTTTCCCGACATCTTGATATCTTGGCATACGACTGAATTATTTTGCTTCGTTTTGAAAATCATGCAAATTTGCCGTTCCTGCTGCGATTACACCGGGATTCAGCGCGACTCCATGCTCTTCATCCAGCCAGTGCCGGCCATTATAAATCGTTACCGGACGAATTTCGCGGAAAGTACGAGGGAAAGCCTCCCGGAATGTAGCTTGAAAACGAATTTGAAGCGGGAAAAACGGTTTTTCAAAACTTTCATAGTCTTCAATATCCGCGAAGCTATGAGGGGGGAAGGGATTCCAGATATACCCGGCACCAGCAAACAAAGTAATAAAATGGTTTTCCAAATCATTACGTCCCCAGAATGTCAAATCAATTCCCTTCAAATTGCTGATGTTGCTACCGCGCTGTGCAAAATACCTGGTGGCATGAAAAGCGCCACGGTATTGCCCCATGCTTTCGCCGGCACCAGCCCACCATGCAGGTTGTCCTGCACCATATCTTCCCAAGGTATAATCCATGTGAGGGCGTTCAGAATTCCAATAGCACCAGGGTTCGACAATAATATCGTCCTGGATCTCCTGAGGAATCGGTCGCCCGGCATGATCTCCCCAAATCATCAACTTGAATTCTTTGCGAAGCTCCCGGCCAATTTCTTTGAGTAAATCGTAGTAGCGGCGAACCAGTTTTTCCGGTGTAAATCCCGGCAATTCATCTTCTTTTACAAACCAGTTGGCTTCATCCAACCCAAGATGAATGATTGATTGTGTCGGCATAACTTTTGCCACCTGGGTAATCAGGTCTTTCATCAATTGGAATGTGGCATTGCAGAACAGGAAACTGGAGCCATTATAGACTCCCGGCCCTCCACGCAACTCAGGCCGATGATAGACAATCGATCCCACATGAGCCCATCCCTCAATTTCCGGAATAATTTCAACATGAAATTGTTTGGCATACTGAACGACTTCACCCAAATCCGCAACAGTAATGGCATAGGGATTGTCAGAGCCGAAATCGTGTCCTTCAAAACGAATTCCGCAAAGCTCATCATCAAACAGATGCATGTGAAGCACATTAATCTTCAACCGTGCAAGCAAACGGATCATGTGCTTTAACATCGGGACAGTATAAATACTGCGTCCCATATCGACCATAAAAGAACGCTTTGGGTAGTGGGGATAATCGGTAATCACCGCAGTTGGCCAGAGTTCGCCTTTGTGCGCAAAGGCAATCAGTTGCAGCAAAGTTTGCCAACCGTAATACATACCCGACGGATCTGCTCCGTAAAGACGGATGCGATCAGAATCAATTTTCAAGACATATCCTTCGGGATGCACTGCAACCGCCGGGTTAATTTCAAAGATAACCGGCAGTCCATTGGCCGCCACGATCCCGGGGCGATGAACCTGCATCATATCCGCAGCAAATTCCGCTGCGTATTCTCCGGAAAAATGATATGTTTCCGGTGTAGCCAATCCGCCGCCAGTCAATTCAATTTGTCGGGGCGCAGGCCAGATCCGTTGATAAAAACTCATAAAAAAACCTCTCTATTTGCATCGGTTAAATATATAACATGTACACAATAACCGTTTTATTCTTTTGTTGGCCATGCAACATCAGGAGGCGATTTCACACCGTCCTTATTCTTCTTTGTCGATATCAAGATCCGGAATACCTTCTGCAAATAAGGTCATGGCTGTCGCATGAGCAATTTTCACTTGCTTCAACTCGCCGATCCGGGTATCATTGTCAGGCGCAAACATCACACTGCGGGCGCCATCAGATCGTCCGACAAAACGCGCAGGATTGCGACGACTGGGACCTTCTACAAGAATTTCTTCCCATTTGCCGATACGGGATCGATTGCGTGCCAGAGACGACCGTTGCAGTTCAGATAATAAAATCTGATTCCGCTCTTCCTTGACTTCCTGGGGAACATCATCAGGACATTCAGCACTTCGTGTCCCTTTTCTTGGAGAATACTTAAAGATATAGGCGTTATCGTATTGAACCATCTGCATCATTTTACGGGTTTCGTCAAAGTCTGCATCCGTTTCCCCGGGAAATCCGACAATAATATCTGTAGAAAAGGTTATCTCCGGAGCGACGTTGCGAAGCGCTTCGACAATTTCATAATATTTTTCAGCAGTATACTGTCGATTCATTGCCTTGAGGATCTTGTTGGAACCGGACTGTAAAGGCAGATGAACACTTTTGCAAACTTTAGGCAAAGCCCCAATTGCCTGTATCAATTTTGCATTAAAATAGCTGGGATAAGGCGAAGTATAACGGATTCGGTACAATCCATTAATGTCATTTAACTCTGACAGAAGGTCTGCAAAGGGAGAAATATCATCCGGCGGCGGATTAATATTGCCGCCCCAGCCGTACGCTGCGACATTCTGCCCCAATAACAGGATTTCCCTGACTCCATCGGCAACCAAATCCTTTGCTTCTGCGATGATGTCCGCCCGTTCCCTGCTGATTTCCCGTCCACGCACATAGGGAACAATACAATAGGAACAAAACCGATTGCAGCCTCGAGTAATCGCAATCGAGTCCTGAAACCGCCGATTAGCCGGGGTATGGTGATATCCCATCTCAGTAAGCACATCCGTACTCTGCTCCAGGAGAGAAATATGCCGCCGCTCACTGCGCAGTGATTCAATAACTTCCGGCAAAGTATGCAGTTGCCCAGTCCCCAGGACAAAATCCAGATGAGGTAACTCCTTAAAAAGCTCTTCGCCCCGATTCTGCGCCATGCAACCGATTACCCCGATCAAAACATCCGGACGGGAAAGTTT
The DNA here is from genome assembly GCA_937960425.1 of uncultured Lentisphaeria bacterium. Lineage (GTDB taxonomy): Bacteria > Verrucomicrobiota > Lentisphaeria > Victivallales > Victivallaceae > UMGS1518. The sequence goes on along the minus strand of CALGPR010000405.1, from coordinate 13,045 downwards.
GAGCTTTTTCATAAATCCGATTTTGCCGATGGCTTTGCGCTCTGCCTGTTCCCGTACACTGCAGGTATTGAAAATCAACACATCGCCTTCATTTTCATCGGCAGTAATTTCGTAGCCCAGTGACGCCAGTTTCCCAGCAAGTGCTTCTGAGTCACGCTCATTCATCTGGCAACCGTAAGTTTTAATGTAAACTTTTATTGTATCTTTCATTCCCAAAAGCCTCTGAGACATATGGCTATGCAAGACAGAAATTGTCACGGTGAATCATTTCAACATCGGCATCACGTCCCAGTAAATGAGAAATTTCTGAGCCGTGTCTTCCCATGATCTGCTCACACTCTTCACTCGAAAAATTGGATAACCCTCTTCCCAGCAACACCCCTTCGGCGTTGCAAATGTCCAGAGTATCACCGCGGCGGAATTTTCCTTCGCTGGCAATCACTCCAGAGGGCAACAGGCTTTTCCCTCCTTCGACAATTGCCGTTGCCGCACCGGCATCAACCGTCAATCGTCCAGATGACTTGGCAAAGAAACGAATGAAGCGTTTGCGGGCCTGCAATCTGCCATGATTCGGCAAAAACAATGTCCCGATATCCTTTCCTGCCGCAATATCGCTTAAAACATTTTCCGCACGGCCATCGGCCACCCACAACGATTGCCCGGTAGCTGTCACCATTGCCGCAGCACGGAGTTTGGAAATCATGCCTCCAATAGATAAAGTTGCATTATCGGTTCCCGCGGCATCAGCCCGCATCTCCTCACTGATTGCCCGGACGACACTGATCCGTTCTCCAAGGGAACCATCGGCATTGCGCTTGCGCAGGCCTGACTCGGTCGTAAGGATAATCGTTAATTGCGCCCCAGTCATTATCGCCAGCATGCCAGACAAAATATCATTGTCGCCAAATTTTAATTCATCGACAGACACAGAATCATTCTCGTTGACAATCGGTAAAATGTCGTATTTCCATAACGCATTGATACAATTGAGGACATTCAAATGGCGCTCGCGACTGCGTAAATCGGCAGCAGTCAACAGTAGTTGTGCAGATTTGAACCCGTATTCCTGACACGCAGCATCATAACGCGACATCAATTTCTCCTGTCCGATTGCTGCGAGCGCCTGAACTTCAGAAAGAGCTCGTGGGCGTCTGGTCATATGCAGTTGCTGCATCCCAATACCTACAGCACCGGAACTGACCAGCAACACCTGATAACCTTTGCTGCGCAACTGGGCAATTCCAGCGATCAGTTTTGGAATCAACCAGACATCTGTCAACAACCGTGTCCCTGCTTTGACAACAATTGACCGGCAGCCGTCCAAAACCTGACGCCGCGCTTCAAGTGCCTTTTCCAATTCATTCATCTTGCGTTATCACCAATATCATTTTCGTTTTTACAGAAGACCTCCGCTAACCGGATTCACCATTCCCCTCTCTCCCCGAGGGAAAAGCAATTGTGGTTCTGCGGAGGTATTCGTTCAATAATTCTTTATAATATACGGCAGTTATGTTTGGGAAACAAGTTATTCTCCTGCTTTTTGGTAAACTTTTACTCCTGTTTCTGTAAAGATTCAATCATGTCGGCAAGTTTCGTGCGCAATGCGTTAATTTCATCGCGGGATTCGCAGAAACCGGTCATTCCGGGTGAAAATTTTCTGCGGATGTTTTCCAGCTCAGCAGTCATAGCTTTGCGTTCTGCAGCAGGGATTTCTTCGTTGGCAAGCAAGCGCTGCAAAATGCGCACGTATTGCCAGTCTTCTATGCCGTCGCGCATTGCCAACAAACGCGCGGAAGGAACGACGCTGTTCTCTTTCCATGGATACAGCAAACTTCCCATACCACTGTTATTTTCGTTCCAGCTGGTATTCCATGTATCAAAACACTCTGGAAACTGCAACTCAACATCGGTATTTTTGCGCCACATATTGATATTCCAGTAGAGCCAGCCCGATAAATCATAGGATAAAAGCGGCCAGAAAAAAGCTCGGGAATACAACCTTTTCTGGTCAACCCGTTCAAAAGTCGGATAGGGATAATATGGACTGCCGCCCACATACAGAAACATTTTTTCTTTGCCCAATTTCTCAAGGTCTTCCACATAAAAATCTACTCCAGTCGGACAAAAAACATCAAGCAGCTCATAAAGCTCCGGCAACAACCCTATTTCCGGCGCAGTCGTTGCACAAAGCGTATCCGGGAATGCTTTTTTTGCACATAACAGAGCCTGGCGTAAATCTTCATTATATTCCCTGCCGGCTTCGTCGAATCCAAAGAGTAATGTTTTCTGCTCTTTCCCGCCAAGCCGCTGAAATTCCGCAAGGTTATTGCCATAATACCGGATCAAACGGGAACGCGAACAATTAAGGATATCAAGAGAAACCGCATCCGGATCCAGATTTTTAAAAGTAATCCCATTCCGATCGCGCCCGGCAACAGAAAGGTCAAGAGAAACAGCAAACCCATCAGTAAATTCTTCGGAAACGGCAGTTTCTTCTTCTGTAGCAAAAGCGTTTTCAATCGGTTCAGAAACAGTTCCGCCCTCAACATCGCGGAAAACGACGCCATCATCACCATCCAGAGACACTCGGAAATATCCATACATATTATTATGGTCTTTATTTTCATATACGGCAACAAGGGTGGGATAAGAACCGAACCCGTTTTCCGGGACAAAACGCAGTAACGCATCACCACAGATTGAATCCTCTGAAGGAATCAGTTGCCATTTCCCCGGGATTTGTTCCCGTGTTCCGTCGGCATTTTGACCATAAAGAGACATCTTTTCCGGCATATCCGGACGAGGCGGAGCCATGCGGGTATAGTCTCCCAACGTGACAAGCCCCACGCTGCCGGGTTTGACGACTTCTTCGCGAATTTGTTCCAAGGGGCTGGATGAATAGATGTCTGTCGGATCAAAATTATGGCGCATCAGTACTTTTGCGCCTGCAAGCAACGCTTCACGGGACGCCTCTGTATTGCCGTCGCGATCAAAGAAAGCCCGTGCATCCAGCTGCCGCAGCCCTGGCAATCCCATCGGCCGATCTGTACCAAGGGAAAAATCGTAGACATGAAACGTCAAAGGCATTTCTGTTTCTTTCCCATCTGCCTCGACCGCAATTGTTGCAGTATAGTCTCCGGCGGCAAAATCATCAGGGAGTTTTACATCAATCCAGACAGACGCATTTTCTCCCTCTGCAAGCTGCAAGTCGACCGTTCCGTTTTCTGCCGGGATCAGGATATCGGGGTAACGGGTATCTCCGTCGCCGTCGGCTTCAAGATGTTCAGTAATTGCCTCTGTTAAGCGAACACAATCAACGTTGTATAATTCTACAACCCGCTTATCCGGTACGCCGGGTCCGGTAAGAGACTTTATGGAAACAGAAATGTCCGTCGGCTCTGTTGTCACTCCCGCGATGAGAAGCTGGCAGCTTTCACCTTCGCCACCCGCCAAATTCAAATTCATTGCCCTCGTCGATGCCCCCAGATACGGTTTATCCGGGAACAACACTGCATCGGCATCTCCCCAAGCTGCTACCGCAACAGGAGTTTCATCGGCATTCACAATGGGAATCCAGCCATCTGGCGTTGATTTGGTTACGCGATACGCTCGCTCAAGCAACCTTTTGACCTTCCGTAAATTGTTTCGCGCACTCTGCGCTTCAGCGATCCCTCCCAGATAATGATGGTATTCCCGATCGAAAATATCCCCCATATAATCAGGACGAATCCGGAAATCTGCTGCGAACTGGAGAAAGACATTAAACCGATCGAGGACTTCGGGATCAGAGAGCAAAGCGTCGGCGACCCCACCGCATTCCTCTCCAAATTCCTTCATTTTTGCATTCACTGCCGAACGAATTTGATTTCCTGCAAGAATCCATTCGGAATAGGCTTGAGGTGCAACCGCAAAAAATTTCTTTAATACCTCCGCATGTTGTGCAAGGAGATGATCGTATTCATCCAGCTCTTTTATGGATTGACGAAGATGCAGGATCCCCAATACCGGCAGAAAAACCGGCCGTGTTTCCATTTCCGGTACCACGACGCCATCGGGAAACTCAAGTTCTACACCGGTACGACGTGCGCCACCGCGCATCAATGCAATACACTTGCCTTCGTCATCAAAGGCCAGCAGCCTTGTTCCACAAACCGCAACACGAAGCTGTTCCGCAGGAATACTCGCCTCAATAGCAACATCCTTCCCGGGAGCATGACGAGTAAAAATGAATTCTCCATTATGGTAAGCAACCTGAATTTCTGTTTTGTCAGTCCAGCGAAAAACCGGCATTACCTCCGGAGTTAAAGTAATAAAAACAGCATCTACCGGCACACTATCGGCGCTACGGGCAAATTTGGCATATTTCGTTACAATGGGCTGAGAGTCTGCCAAGGTTACTGTTTCGATGCCGAACCCAGGTAATCCCCATAAGCCGGCAACACTGACAATCCCTGCGGTCAAAACAATATTTCTTGAAACACAATACACGATACCATACTCCTCTTGCTTAATAACGTGGCAGATTTGCCGGATCTTCAAAAACAGACCAACGTTCCAGATACTTCAAATCCCCCAGAAGGTTCCTGCTGTTTTTTCCCTTCCAGTCATTGAAAATAAAAACGCCGTCAGCCCCCATTTTGAATCGTTCATAAGCGACGTGGCGATAATAGTCGGCTGACGTGTCAATATTGTGCCCTTCGGTCATGCCGGAAGCAATCTCTGCATCGGTTAATTCCATTTTGCCTACCTGATCGTAACATCCCTCAATTCCAGGATACAACTGAATCCCTGATCCTTTGACCATATCCACCCAGTCCTGGAAATTATACTTTACATTGCACTCCAGCCCCGGCTGGTGGGGAATCAAAATATCAACCAGTTTTTCGTTAATGATCGTCGGCAAATCGAATCCGTACTCAGAAGGGTTATCTGCGGGAATCCGAGTAGCAATAGTATATTTTTTCCCAGTTTCCGCACTCTTTTCCTCTACGGCTTTGCGTACCTCCCGGAAAAAGGTATTCATGAATTCTTTACGTACTTCTTGAACCCGTGGATCTGAAACGGGAAACTGCCGCATGTCTTCGCCGAATTTTTCTTGAAATCTCGCACAGACGATCTCTTCATATCCAATTGTATCAGGGTAACGGCAAAAGTCCATATTAATTCCATCAGCTCCCATATCCAGCATTTCCATCAGAACCCCGATACGCTGACGTCGAATTTCCGGGAAAGCATAGCTCATCTGTGTACGGATTTCCCCGTTAGCGCTGTACTGACGAAATTCCGGATGATCGTGCCAGAACTTTCCATTCATCGGCTCATAAGGATGGCCGTCATACGTCCAGTAGTAGGCGCTCATGCGCAGTGATCCGAAAAATTTCATTCCTTGTTCATGGGTGCGTTCCAACAGCGTTTTATAATAGGGAAGACCAGCCTCATCCATCTTACGCAAAAAAAGTGCTGCGTCAAGTTCTGATTTTCGACTCCACACTTCCGGTTTATATTCGAGCTGCCCTTCTCCGTAGTAATCAGCAAATTTACTGGGAAAGTTCACTGCGCCGGAAACCAGTGCTGCAAGTTCATAAACTTCCGTATCGGTGTCTTTAAAAATATCGACACAACTGAGAAGTTTTTCCCGGCTCCAAGGCTCATTTCCGAAATAATCGGAGTAACCGTCGTTATTGTAAATCACCCGTTTATTCCCCGAAGGATTGTTCTGGTAAGACGCCAATTCCTGTTCTTCCGGAGTCAATTTCCGAATGCGAAGATATTTCATTCCCAACGCCCGATCCCGTACCGTAAAACTCAGAGAATCTTCAGAAAAGTCCCCAAACCCGAGGAATATTTCCTGTACTTTGACCTGATCATCAAAGTAGTGCCATGCAAATTCACACTGTTCGCCAGCAAAATCTCCGAATCGATACTGAATTGCCGGATATGGACTTTCAAATGCGCCGTACACGGCCACCATGCCCTCTTCCGGCAATGACAACGTATACTCCACGTCAGGCGCCAACCGAAGCTCAGAACCATCTTTGCTGCCATCAGCAGGAGAGGAAAATGCACTCAAGTTCGCAATAATTCCTTCTTCTCCCTCGGCAAGTTCCATTGCGTCAGCATCAAAAGGAAAATACAATTTCCGGGGAATGCGCACTCCCATATTGATTGTATGAAAAACGGTTCCAGTGACATCCAGAATTTCCATACGCACCGGATAATTTCCAGCCTGCAACGCCGAATCCACTGTTTCCGCAACAAATGCGCCATCTTCTTTCCGAGCTTCGACAGTAAATGTTTCACCGGAATTGGGATTGGTAACAACGAAACGGGCTCCGGCAGGAGTCTCCGTAATGTCCGGAACAGTCCGCATTTTGAATGAAAGCTTTCCCTCTTCCTGCTTCAGGAGGTCTTCCCATTGAAATACCAAGGGAGATTTCAGTGCAGTTGGCAATCCCAGGCGCCATCCCTGCATCATGGCAAGCATTTCAGCCTGACTTACGCCACGGTCTATCAGCGTTACGTTGTCAATATCGCCCTGAAACGGCTCGTAATTGGAACCATCTCCAATCATAACCGGAAAATCGGCGTCATCAATCCGGAATTCTCCGGTATAGGTGTCCGACGCCCGTAACTTTCCGTCTATATACAACTCAAATACATTGCCGCGGCGAACACCGGCAACCAGAATCCATTCGCCAGTACGGGTCTCTGGAGTATCCATATAGACACGATTCCCTTTCCCGTTACCAACGACAAAATGATAACCGAACTCATTTTGTGCGAGCACCACACCGCGCATTCCGCCGAGATCTTCAGATTTGCGGAAAATACCGCTGGGAGCATATCGCTCCGGACGTACCCACGCACAGATTGTAAAGTCACCCGTCCCTAACGAAAAAGCATCTCTGGGCGCCACTTCCACACCTGCTTTGTTTTTTCCATCGAAATGAAGCGCCTGTCCCAGTATTCCGGCAGTATAAGTCGCAACATTGGCCGGAATTTCACCACCGTCATCCCACGTCCATTCTCCCGTTGCTGCACCTGCATGATACGCAGTGACACAAATGGAAGCAGCAATTATCGTACATCCGAACTGTTTCATCGTTTCTCTCCCTGTTTTTTGTGTATTCCGGAGGATACTATGAAGCAAAAAAATGGACAATGCAAGACGGAAACCAAAATTTTTTCGGCTTTTTTATTCCATTGGTTTATTTTGGTACGACTTTTAATACCAAAGATTTTCAAACGAAAAATTATCTTTTTTGCGACAACACATCACGGCAAAAATTGCGGATTTCTTCTGCTCCATTAAAATGGCCAAATCGTTGAATTACTTCTTTGACCTTTTGATGTAGCTCCGCGATTTTCTCGTTATCTGCGCGCTCTCTGAAAAAATTTTCTGTTTGCTTAAGCATCAGGTAATCCTGCATTCCACGGCGCCAGGCAAACGCCCGTCGCGATGGTTGAACCGTATGGCCGGCAGGATAAAACAAGGCAGTATCATATCCGGGAGATGAAGCGCGATATAGCGGATCTCCGGAATACGTTCCGGCAAACGCCAAAGCTAATCCAGCGCAGTTACGATCAAAACAACTCCAGAATTTTACGGTATATTCAGCAAATGGATGTCGAATTTTTTCTTCGCGTCCTGCAGGTGCGAAGTAAATCATCAAAGGGTTTTCTCCAATCTCTTCGGCATATCTCACTCGTTTTTCCCTGAGTGAATCAAAATCAGGCATCCAGATATCCACGTACGGAGCAAAAGAATCAATCCCCCGCGAGTCATAGGGAATGGCATTTAGAAAAATACAACACTCAGGAAACACTTCTTTCGTCCATCGGCAAATACGCAAAGCCGCTTTGTTCGCGGATTCATAGTCCGGAGTAAAAAGGATACGTTCCTGACCGATTCCCTGTTGTTCAAGGTGCTCAAAAATTGCCAACAACCACGCTTTATAGGCTTTTTCGAAAGCCGGAGAATCAAATGGGATTCCGAACAGGTCTTCGTTCTGAATATGTTTGCTGAAAACAGCAGGAGTTAGCACATAATACTCGAACCGATCTTTTGTTTCAGACAACAACGAATCCAGATTCGTAAAATCCAGTTCATCTGTCCAAGCGCCGTCTGCATCTACGCGCGGACGTGGTAAATGAAGTTTTCCTGAAATTTGAACGGCATTAAATCCGTATTCCGCCAAAGCCTGAAAATGTGATTTGGCAAAAAGGGGATGAGCTGTCTGAACTTCTGGTGGAATTGCATCCCATCCGAAAGACAAAAACTCTTTTTTATCCTTCTGAATAGAAACATTCCCGACTGAAAAATTCAAATCGAGTTCGTAGGGTTTCCACGCGGCGCCATCAATCGGGCGAAAGATTAGTTTTGCAAAATTTTTCTCGGCAGCTTCAGGTAAAGCCTGTATTGAAATGACACTCTGAACCGTAGTTCCCGGAGCTATCTGGTAAATCCCTGCCGGATTTTCTGCGAGCAAATCATAGACAACACTTTTTTCATACGTTGCCACCGGATACGCCGTATATTGTTTCACCACAAAACCGGAAATCCCCTGCCCGGAAACCGCAGCAGATTCATCAGATTGCACTAGGACTTGAACGGTTTGCGGCTGTTCGGACAAATTGGTCAGCACGAATGCAAAATCCCGGACTTCCTCTTTCAAGAATGTCGCATTTAACGTCTTTTCCGGAGGTGCTGTCGTCGGTGCCGGCGAGGCAGGATCTAAAGCATTCACGCTCTGAAAAGCCACCGGAAATCCCGCCATCAGCCATTGCGAATAAAAGCTCTTTTCTTCATATTGATTCGCGAAACGAATCATCTTTTCTGCTGACTCCACATATTCAGCAACCGATGTTGTCGAATCAAAAGCTTCCGCTGTTGCCAGTACCGCATCCAGTTCTTGAATCAAACTTTGAATATCCTTCGGCAGAGTCTCGCCAAAATCTGCACGAACCCGCTGAGAAATGATATCACGGTTCAGTAAATCCGGTACAGCAGAATTGAAAACAAGACGCCCGAAACGTTCCGGGACACGAAATCCACCTCCCGTCGGCGACCATGCCTGCAATTCATTTCCTGTCGGCCGGGATCGATAAATCCCGACCCGCATCTCCTGACCGGCAACAGGCGGGGTATCCGTCAATGCAGAAAATGGAATGGCAGCCTCGAGCACCCATTGATTTTCCGTACGGACCACTGCACTGGCAAAGTCCGGATTATAACTGAAGCTGTCGTCACCCAAAGCATCATAGGACTGATTCAATGCATCGATAATGAATTGGCGAATCACCGGCGATTCCGGATCGGTTTGAAACAGCAATTCAATGGAATCATTTTTCCAAACTTCTTTGTCGTGCCCGTCAAAAGATTCAAGAATCAGCGTAGAAAGTTGTGGTTCCTCGCAAATTAGAGCGATATAAAGATTCTCGTCATCGCAGCCGAGGAATCCTACCGTAGCAACATCGGTTTTTTCCCCGGAGGCACAAAGGGTAAACGGGGCAAGCCGTCCGGCATTGCTCCATTCCCCCTTTTCTAAAATCCCGTCAATTTTCGGAGCTGAAATCTGCGGGACATTGACCTGCGGCGGCATTTTCTCTGGTGCTCCGGACAAAACAGTGGAAATTCCCAATGCCGTACTGAAAACCCCCCACTGAAATAATTGACCAATCAGGCTGTGCTCATTCATTACTACTCTCTTTTCTTCAATTCAATTCTGTTGCAGGGAAATACGACATTCTCCGTCTGTTCCTGAAAGTTTACGGATTGTAACCGACAATACACAACTATTGTTGCCTCCCGTCGTAGCAGTTGCATCAAACGGGATCATCCTCTTTTCTTCGCCATTCCCCAGCAGAAACGGTTCCGAATATTCCAATGCGACGGTTCCATCTAAAATCAGTTTTACCTCACTGATTTCATACACAGCATCCTTTTGATCATGAGAAAAAACGAGCCCGGTCATCGATCGGATTAACGCCTGATCACAGGGAAAATAAAACGATTTCACCACATCGGTCAAATCCCGGGCAACTATCGTAGCAATACGGTTGACATCTTCTGGCACGTCTCGATCTATCAAGACCGACGCATCAGCAACCCATTTGCGACAAGTTTCCCAATAATCCCCTTCTATCGGCAGCGGGGCGGACAAATGTGTGGAATAGACAAAACGATTTTCACATTCCGTATAGTCGATCGACTCCCCGGTTAAAGTATTTTCATACCACAATTCCCAACGAGGCAGATAATAATCGCGAATCATTCCGCTCCAGTTTTTTCTGGCATAATCTGTCAACGGCGGCCCCCATACCGTCACCAGACGCCGGGCATCCGCTTCATAATAATCCTTCAAGACCTGCGTCTCACCATATGCACGAGCGAAATCGATCCATCGTTGAACCCGAAGCGTAGGGTGTAGTTCCAGCAATGCGTCCATTCGCATTGCCTGTTCTTGAAATCGAGTAAACAAACGACTCAATTGCTCCATATCATTGGCGTTTGCAGCTCCGGCCATTTGTTCCGCAAGAGATTCCATGGCCACACCAAGGTACATTGCAGAAAATTCCAGTGCATCTGCACGATACAAAGGTTGTTCCCGCAGCGATTCGCCAGCTTCAAGAAATTTTTCAATTGCCTGTAAATAAGTGCTGAAATCAAGAGCACCTCCACGACTACGTCCGGGACGAAATTGCCAGATAAAACTATCCGGGGCATTAAAGTTATTGTAAAAGCTTTTACGTAAAAGGCTATAGCTCTCTCTCAACGCTTCGGGGTATGCCCCAAAGCGGGCAACAGCATATTGTTCCAGCCAGTCATCGACATCCATCTCTTCCCGATTCCACCCGCCATCGGCAACGATTTCATAAAGCATCTCATTATTTTCAATCCCTTCAGGGGCTGTTCCGATCCCAACCAGATTTCCTCGATTGGGAATCGTGCTGTAAATCCACTTTTTACCGAAAAAACCTTCAAAAAAGTCACAATTAAACGATGTATTCCACGCGAAAACATTATAATTTACAGCGAGATCCAGGAACAAAAGTTTGTCATCCGGAACCTTTGCACCAAGAGCACGCACCGCATCTGGCGTCCATTCCTGCCGATGAAACCCGAACATCCATCCCTGAATTGTCCATATCGCATCGGGATTGACTTGTGCAATGGAGCGATAAATCGCATCTCCGTACCGCGTAAGCAGTGCATTTTTTGCTTCTTTATCATTGGGATCTACCGGTAAACTCATTTCGTTAAAAGAATCTGCCAGATAATATTTTCCTTTACCGAACTCTTTTTCCCATTCCTGGATAAATAAATTTCCGATTTTGACAAATAATTCATCCTCTGGCGACAAAAGCCATGCCCGCTGATTCGGGCCAAATCCTGCCCAGCTCAATTCAGAAATCTTAACGTCCGGATAAATGCGTTGAATTCCTCGAGGAACAAAGCCGGCAAAAGCCGGAAGAATCGGAGTCATATCCAATTCTGCCAGACGATCAAGAATTTTGTGTTGCAAAGCAATTTGCTGTTCATGCCATGACGGAGGTAAAGGTCCATCATGATTAATGATATTTCCCATTCGCTGCCAGGGGAGAAACGCAGGCCCTGTATAAAATTCATCTATTTCTTCCTGAGTCAACCCTAATTGCCGCCACACTCGAATTGCAATTGCCTCGTTCGCACATAACGCCAACGGCATGTCATAACCGTGCAGAGCCATATAGTCAATTTCTTCCTGCCAGCGCGGCCAATCCCAGAAGGCGCTGCTGTAACCGAAAGTAACGACATTCATATAATAATGCAATTGGACAGGAGATCTTTTTTCCACAACAGCTTCATCAGGCAAAGGACCGTCACTAAATCGTTTTCCGCTCCATGTCCGGATTCCCAATCCGTTCCGTCGGATATAATCGTAAAATCCCTTGCAGGCAGCGACAGCAGAAGACGCCTCAATTGTTAAAACGCCATCCTGTGCGCTGGTCCGGTAATAAGGACAACCATCCGCTGGGGCTTCTACCGAAACGATTTTAACCCTCTCGGACAATGAAGGATCAAAACGTGTAATGACTTCCAAGGCATTTTCCGGACTACAATACACATGTCGGGAAATCAATATTGCAACGACACACAAAATTAATTTTCTCATTATTTTCACCTTCTCCCGTAGAAAACCTGTCCAAAATTTCTCCGCCCTCCCCCATCATAAAGCCGGATGGAATGCGGCGGTATTTGCTATCACCCTATTCCTTGTCCGGCCCTTACGATGGACGACTACGCGGCAATGCCTGCAACCCGGAATCACCGATTCAGGCTTTTCCAGATTTCTTCCATTTCCACCACAGTATTGGTGGTTGCGGCACGGTCAATTGCCATTGCGACCACAGCACTTTCCAACCCTTCATTACCGCTGCATTTCGGCAACACATCGTCATTTGCCATTGTTTCATACAACTCTTTCATGATGACATGGTCTCCGTCGCCGTGTCCATCAGCTCCAAACGCGATGGAGTGAACTTCATCGCTACCCAGCTGTTTATATTTCAGCATACTGGTATACAGTTCGACTTCCAGATTTCCTTCGGTGCAGGAGAAAAACATCCGGCGCTCCGGTTTGGCATTGGACATTGTCGCCTGGAACTGAACGCGGATATTATTCCGATACTGCATAATTGCGACCTGATTATCCATCAAATCCTTTTGAGAAGTAAAAGGAGAAGGTTCCCCATGGGGATCTGCCCAGCTGTGGAAGGTCTCTTTTCCGTACTTCTCCATCAAATATTCATTTTCGGGAACGAAAAAGTTGCGTCCGCCAAAAGATGCAACCCGCGTCGGCACAGACTCACAATACCAGTTGAGCAAATCAAGGTCATGGCAACATTTTTCCAGGATATGAGGCCCGGCAAATTCAACAAAACGACGCCAGTTGCACATAATATATCCGCCGTGGGCCGGAGTCACATTTTCATTGGCATCAATGCTGATAATTTTCCCGAGGATTCCTGAAGAAAGAATTTCCTTGGCGCGGCGGTACATGGG
>CALGPR010000404.1 GCA_937960425.1 uncultured Lentisphaeria bacterium | reverse complement strand
GAGTTATAGTATAAAAAACGAAATAACCATGAGGAATTTGAATAATGGCTCATACTAAATCCGCTGTTAAACGTTTGCGCACCAGCAGACAGGCGAATCTTCGCAACAAGTCCCGTATCAATGCGCTCAAGACCTTTGAAAAGAAGTTCCGCGCCGCTGTAGCCGCCGGTGAAGGTGAAGTTGCTGCCAATGCACTGAAAACTTATCTGAGCAAGCTTGACAAGGCCGGCAAATGCGGAGTGATCCACTCCAACAAGGTTGCCAATAAGAAGTCTCAGTTGATGAAATTGATGAATACCATTCAGAAATAACTTTTTGTCATTGAGCGATTGGGACGGGCGCTTCAAGTTCAGAGTGCCCGCAAGTAGGTAGTTGACAACTCGTCCGTAAAGCGGATGCAGTTCTGATGAAAGAATAATTTTCCAGAAAATAATTCAGAGGATGCAAAATGGGTAACCTGAAAAAGAAGCGTCGCAGAAAGATCGCAAAACATAAGCGCAAAAAACAGCTCAAGCTGATGCGTCACAAGAACAAATAAAGCGTTTGCAGCAATGGGGAATATTGTTTTCTTATTGCGCAGCGTGTGGAAACGCTCACCGTCGGAGGAAATGTTTTCCTGCCATAGCGGGGGGCGTTTTTCTTTTGTTATGGTTCGAAAATGGAAGCGGATTTTATTGTTCCTGGTATTAGGAGGAATGGGTGTATTGTCTGTTCCCGCCTATGCAGTTCAGGAATGGGTCAGTGCAGACTGGCTTTTCCCGGAAGCTGAAGAACCGGTGCCCCCGCGGGATTTATCCTCGAAAGAGCGAGCGATGGCTTATTATTCGGCAGCGCAGCTTTCGCGAGTTCCGCAGCAAAAGGCCAAACTTTTACTGGAAGCCTTGGAAGCTGACCCGGAAAGTTCGGTCGTGCAATATGCTTGTGCAACTTTTTTTTCTGCTTCTCCGCGTCTTTTTCAGATGGCTTTCCCTCAAATTTGGAAGCTGGCTGCCGGAGTTAAAAACTGTTTTTTTCTGAATTTGTGGTTGTTGCGTTACGCACAAATTACAGATCATCCCAATGGAAAATTTCAGGTCTCCCGATCCGACTTCCTTGCTCGTATCGAAGCGGCAATTCGCTCGGCCGCAGCGTCGCCTGAGTTGCGGAATTCACAGGATTTTCTGCAGGATTATTACTTTTTATTTACACTTTATACTGCTTTTTCTGACCTTGAAGGGCGTGAAATGACCGACAGGATGCTGGCATTCAGTCGCGAAAAGATTGCTGAAGAGTCCAAACCGTTGCTGCTGATGCAAGGAATTGTCGAGTCACTCTGGAACTATGAGATGCTCCAGTCGCTTCCGGAACCGGGATGGTTTGACTTCGATCTTCGCAGGGAACGCCTCCGCCGCAGGAAAATGCTCGAAGATAATGCGGAGATGGTACGGCAAAAATTATCCGGCGATACGTTGGCGATTGTCCCCGTGCAAATTGGGTTGTTGATTGATACGGATCCGGAAAGTGCGCGAAAATTGTTGGAACAATATCGTTCCGAGAATGCCATGTCTGGGGAAGTTCGCAATACTCTTGCCAGTCTTCTCATGGAAAAGAATTGGTTGAAGAGTGCGTATCAGGTACTTGTGGAAATTCCCGATGTATTTCGCAACGATTCCATGCGGCTGCTTCTTGCTCAAGCTGCGGTTGCCGTGGGCGAGTGGCGCAAGGCCGAGTTTCCATTATTGGTCGTTTTGAATAAAAATAAAAAAAATGACCCAGTGCGTTTGTTGTTGGTGCAAGCATATCTTGGCGCAGGTGAAGTAAATAAGGCACTTTCTCATGTCGATAAATTTATTTCGCGCCCTTACCGACTTCAGGCGGAGATTCAAATTGAGTCAGCCCGTGGAGATCAGAAGGCCGTTTTTGCTGCCCTTGATCAATTGTGGCTTTTTACTCCACCATTGCGGAATAAAGCTGGTGAGCTTGATTCCGGGTACCTGTCAACTTTATTGCTTGATGCAACAAATGCAGTACGATTTCAGAATGAGGAACGGCTGCGGGATTTGTATACCCGAGTGGAAGCTGCCGGAGGACTTTCGGATCCATTGATTGCCAATGGTATCGGGTTTTCCCTTGCCGAGCTGGGTATGGACTTGCCTCAAGCCAGGGATTTGATCTTTATGGCTTTGGAGGATCTGCCGGATAATGCTGCTGTTCTGGATAGTGCAGCATGGGTAGAATTCCTTTTGGGGAATAACAGTGAAGCCCGCGGCTATATCGATCAGGCTCTTGCCGGGTGCGGAGATTATGTTGAACCGGAAATTTTCCGTCATGCGGCAGAAATTTATTGGGAACTTGGTGAAAAGGACAAAGCTATCCAAATGATGCAGGATGCTTTGCAGCATGTAAAACCGGAAATGGATGCCGGAAAATTGAAAAAATGGTTGGAAGACCGCGGCGCGGCTGTATCTTCTGAAGTGAAATAATAAGGGATTTATTTTGTATGGGGTTGAATGATGTTGCCAGTGCCGAACGGACGCACATTGCGCTTTTCGGTAACCGGAATGCTGGAAAATCGAGTCTGGTTAATGCTCTGACTGGGCAGAAAATGGCAATTGTTTCAGAAATAAAAGGGACAACAACCGATCCAGTCTCGAAATCCATTGAAATTTTACCCTTGGGACCGTGTGTGCTGATTGATACAGCCGGGCTTGATGATGATGGTACTCTGGGAGGATTGCGGCGGGCAAAAACCTTGGAAGTCCTGCATCGCACAGATATTGCAGTGCTGGTATTAGATGCAACTGCTCTTATAGATGAATCGGTAAAGGGAATTGCAGCTCTGTTGAGGTCTCGTAACATTGCGACTGCTGTGATGATCAATAAAATTGATCTGCTTCCGAATCCGGCGAATTGCCGGGAATTGATTGCACGAGTTCAGGACGAATTAAAAATTTCAACTGTGCTGGCTGTTTCCGCGATGACCGGGGAAGGGGTTGTTGCCGCCCGAGGATCATTGGCGAAACTTTTGCCGGAAAATCGTCCTGAAACTTCGTTGGTTGGTGATTTATTGCAGCCGGGAGATATTGCTGTTCTGGTGACACCGGTCGATACGGCGGCACCAAAAGGCCGCATGATTCTTCCACAGCAGCAAGTGATTCGCGACGTAATTGACCATGGGGCAATGGCACTGGTAACGCGTGAATTTGAATTGAAGCAGGCATTGGCGGCGTTGGCAAAGAAGCCAGCGATCGTTATTACTGACTCACAGGCGTTTGCACAAGTAAATGCCGATACGCCGTCGGATTTGCCGTTGACAAGTTTTTCCATCCTTTTTGCCCGGTACAAGGGGGATTTGAAGACGTTGGTCAGAGGCGTCAAGGCAATAGATTCTCTCCATGACGGAGACAGGGTTCTGATTAGTGAAGGTTGTACCCATCACCAGCAAAAAGACGATATCGGAAGGGTGAAAATTCCACGTTGGCTGAAGGAAAGAACCGGGAAGGAGCTGATTCTTGAATATTCCAGCGGCCAGACCTTCAGCGATGAGCTGAAGCGGTATCAACTGATTATCCATTGCGGCGGGTGCATGTTGACGCCTACGGCAATGAAGTACCGGATTGAACAGGCGGATGTTTTGGGGGTGCCGATTGTTAATTATGGCGTTTTTATCGGTTATGTAACCGGGGTACTCCCGCGGGCGTTGACTCCGTTTCCCGAAGCCAGGGCGTTACTGGATTGAGCATCCGCTGAAAAAGCTCCGGTGCAAGTTCTTTGTCAACATTAATCCGGTGCCCGATGGCGCTGCGGCTGCGGCGAATGGCGCCGCGCGGCAATAGAAGCGTAACCTGGGCATCCGGCGCGCTGAGAAAAAGCCTGTGATGGTGACGGCCGCCCGGTTTCTGCATGGCGCATACCGATGACTGATCGTTCAAAAAGATGACGTCGTATTTGCGATAGAGCCGTTCCAGAAAAATTCCTTTGCGTCCGACGAGGACGAACGCATCATACCTTGGATGAACATTAGTGCCTGATAATATCATTTCACACCACTGCCTTACCCGGCTGTGCACAAATAAAGGATGCCGGGCCAAAGTGCGGCGGGTATCAAGGTTTACGATCATAACGCATACCTCTGTGTTGATTCTCTTTCAATGTTACTATAGCAAGCATCAGAAAAAAAGCAAAGTAGGGTGCGAAGATTTGTTTTTGCAAGCAAAACGGTTTATATTATACGAAATACAACTGTGAACAGAAAGGTGTTGATTATGCCGAAAATTCATCCGACAGCGGTAGTTGAGCAAGGAGCCCGGCTTGCCGATGATGTCGAAGTTGGTCCGCTTTGCTATATCGGGGAACACGTAACGATCGGCGAAGGGTGCCGCCTGATAGCCCAGTGCCATATCAGCGGTCGCTCTACGATCGGGAAACGCAATGTATTTTATCCTTTTTCCGCCATCGGACAAAACGCTCAGGACTACGCAGTCGAAAGCGATGAAACTTATATTGAGATCGGCGATGATAATATTTTCCGCGAAGGATGTACCGTTCATACAGGAACAAAACCGAATACTACTACAGTGATTGGTAACGGCTGCATGCTGATGGCGCAGTCACATGTGGCACATAATTGTAAACTTGGTAACCAGGTACTTTTGATTAATGGATCTGTCCTGGGAGGGTACACTGAAGTAGGGGATCGCGCATTGATTTCCGGACTTTGTGCAGTACACCAATTTTGCCGCGTCGGCAGACTTGCCATTATCAGCGGCGTTTCGGCGATGTCTAAGGATGTACCGCCGTTTATGATGGCGGAAGGGCGCAATGGCGGCGTCAAGATGATTAATCTTGTTGGGCTGCAACGCGCGGGAATGTCGCCGGAGACAATTCGTATTCTTAAGAATTTATATAAAATTTACTACCGCCGGGGACTTGCTCCGAACAATGCGCTGAAAGCAATTCGCGAAGAACTTCCACAGACTCCGGAAGTTCTCGAATTTCTTGAGTTTTGTGAAAGCAGCAAACGCGGCGTATTGGGAGCCCGTACTGGCTCCGGTGACAGAAACGGATTTTTAGGAGAAGCATCCATGTTGAAAGCGTTGAAAAAGAACCCGGCATTTCAGCCGCGCCGCGGCCCGGTTGTTCTGGTGATTATGGATGGTGTCGGATTCGGCAAATATGCTGACGGTGACGCCGTTTTGAATGCCCATACTCCGGAATTGGAGCATCTGATGAAAAGTTGTCCATTTACCCGTTTGAAGGCGCATGGTACCGCGGTTGGAATGCCTTCGGATGCGGACATGGGCAACAGCGAAGTCGGGCACAATGCCATTGGCTGCGGCCGGGTTTTTGCGCAAGGAGCAAAACTTGTAGATGATGCAGTCACTGGCGGTTCGATGTTTGACGGAGCAACTTGGAAGGAACTCGTGGAAAATGTGTTGAAAAACAATAGCACGATGCACTTTCTCGGGCTTTTTTCTGATGGTAACGTTCACAGCAATATTCGCCATTTGCGGGTGATGCTGGAGCGTGCGGCTGCAGCCGGGGTGAAGAAAGCCCGTATCCATGCGTTGCTTGATGGCCGTGATGTGCCGGAGACTTCGGCGCTCGACTATATCGATCCCTTTGAAGACTTTCTGAAGGAACTTAAGGAAAAGTATAGCGTGGACTATCGTATCGCATCTGGTGGCGGGCGTATGGTCATTACGATGGACCGCTATAACGCAAACTGGGGTATGGTTCAAAAGGGTTGGGAAGTCCATGTTCACGGTGTTGGTGACATGTATAAATCGGCACATGAGGCAGTTGTTGATCTGCGCCAGAAGACTGGTGCAATTGACCAGGATCTGCCGCCATTTGTGATTTCTGACGATGGCACAAATCCCATTGGTGCCATGAAAGATCATGATTCAGTGGTTTTCTTCAATTTCCGTGGCGACCGGTCTCAGGAAATTACGTTGGCTTTTGATTCTGATGAATTTCCCTTCTTTGATCGCGGCTATCGTCCCCAAGTGGTTTATGCTGGCATGATGGAGTACGATGGCGATCTGCATATTCCGAAGAAATTCCTTGTTGACCCGCCGGCAATTGATCGGACGATGGGGGAATACCTTTGTGCCAGCGGTGTTAAGCAGTTAGCAATCAGCGAAACACAGAAATTTGGCCATGTGACTTATTTCTTTAATGGCAACCGTTCCGGGAAGTTTGACGAAAAATTTGAAACCTATGTCGAGATCCCCTCGGATAAGGTGCCGTTTGAGCAGCGCCCGTGGATGAAATGTGCAGAAATCACGGATCAAGTTGTGGAGGCAATCAAGAGTGGTGAATACGGCATGATTCGTCTCAATTTCCCGAATGGCGACATGGTCGGGCACACCGGTGTTATGCAGGCGGTTCTGGTGGCGATGGGCGCACTGGATATCTGTTTGGAACGAATCCGGCAGGCAGTTCAGAATGCCGGCGGAGTTATGGTGATTTCTGCAGACCACGGTAACGCCGATGATATGATTGAGCACAAGAAGAATGGAGAAGTGAAACTTGATGAAAACGGTCAGCCCTGCCGAAAGACCAGCCATTCTCTGAATGCGGTTCCCTGCATTATTTTTGACCCGGAAAGTAAAGGCGAGTACAAGCAGGAACTTCGTTCCGGACTGGGTATCAGTTCCCTGGCGGCAACCTGTATTGAACTTTTAGGCTTTGAAGCTCCCGAAGGATATGATCAGAGTGTCTTGGAAATGAACTGACAGTTCATTATGTGACGGATCATCAACGCACTTCCTGAAAAAAGAAGGGAAGTGCGTTTTTTATTTGGTATGGAAATTACGCAAAATGTTAAAAAGTTTTTCTTTTCACGGATTCCTTGATGAAAAGAATTTATTTGAGTGCTTCGCGGTTGGAGAAAAGAGAAGGGAAGATTCAATTGGGTTCAGATAGCATATTCTGTAGAATAGGCGAAGCAGAGTGTATCGACTTCTGTTTTTTGAGGAATAAAATTACTGCCTGGAGCGTGTCTCAGAAAGAGATATGAATTTTACCGTTGAGGAAATGGGGAATGCAAAAGAATTTTTTCTCCGGCACGGAGAGTCCGGATTTTGCATTCAGGCATTAGTTGTTGCAATCGCGTTATTGCGATATCTCCTGTACAGTGTAGCAGATACATTTCTCGAATTTGCCGATGGCATAAGTAATTTGCGGTTTGTCGCAGTCGTTCTTCTGAGGCAGAACGCAAATGGAGTCCTCCGATAATGGTAGTGATTTTTCTCTTCGGCAACATTTTCCGGCAAAATTCAATTGTATTGATAATTCCTGCATGGCAGCATCCTGGAAACAAGATGGCATTGAGAAGCAAAGCCTGTTCGTCGTGAATGGTATCGGGAAGCGTTCCGTTTTCATCCTGGAAAAAATTCCCACCGCAGTCTTCCCCGGATATTCGGGGAATCGGGCCCGTCAAAAAGAGATTTGGCAAAGATTCCGTAAACATTACAATCGGCCTGGCAAATTGCCCATTGAGTCGAGCCATGCCTTGTGAAGGCATGGACAGGTCATGGCGCTCTCCATTGCGAAAACTATACCGTTGTTTGGCAATGCCTGGAACAAAATAGAGTGGACGTTCCGGAAGCAGGTGCACTCCTCCTGTATGGTCATTATGGCCGTGTGAAAGGACGATTCGGTCAATGGTTGCGGGAGCTATGCCAAGGGTTGTCAAATTCGGCAGAAGCGCACCTCCAGCACCAGTATCAAAAAGGATTCGTTGACCATTAGATTCGATCAACAGTGCTAATCCATGTTCTTCCACCAGGGGGGGATGGGCAACGTTATTTACAATAACGGTGACGGAAATGTCAGTGGACATCATAAGCAAGCAGGTGATAAATGACGAACCCAACTGCTTTGCAGATTGACTCCACAAAGCAGTTGGGCGGAATCCAGAATTATTGTTTATTTTTCCAGTCCAGTGCACCAGTTGGGCACTCTTCAATACAGGCGCCGCATTCAGCGCAGCTCTTCGGAAAACCGGCTTCAAAACCGGTGCCGATATAGGACGTAAATCCTCGTTTTTTGAACGACAATAACGTCTTATTGATAACTTCTTTGCAGACTTTTACGCAAATTCCGCATTTGATACATTTGCCGCGATCCTGAATAATCGACGGGTGTCGGGTATCAAAGTTAAGCGGCACACGATCACCTTTGATGGCAACAGGAGAGGCACCGTAACATTCGGAATATTTCTTTAGCTTGCAATCACCTTTTGCTGTACAGCTGCATTCAATGCAACGATTTCCTTCTGCCATCATGGATTTGCCGTCAATCGTTCCCGCAACTTCATTCATGGTAGTTTTTCGTTGTTCCAACGGGATCAACGGCTGCTTGACCCGTTCTTCCATCGATATGTTACTGCGAAGTGTTACCACATCTTCCGGTTTCATGCTTTGCCATGATCCGCGGGAAACATTAATGGTGCGTTCCGGCTGAATTTCCGCTCCGGTAAGAGCTGCAAAAATGGATAGTGCCATTTTTCGGCCTCCTGCAACACCTTCAACAACGGTGGCTGCGCCGGAAACACAATCCCCTGCTGCGAAAACTTTATCCGCAACCCGCATGGTCAGTTCTTCCACAGCGATATTCCCGCGTCGGTCGCAGGCAATTCCTTCCGGAGCGGCCGTGGATTGGCCGATTGCTGCAATAATCGTATCGGCAGTAACTTCGAAGTTGCTGCCGGGAATTTCCACTGGACGTCTTCTCCCCGATGCATCCGGCTCGCCAAGTTCCATGCGGACACAGGTCATCACCAGTTTCCCGTCTCGTTTTTCGACTTTGACCGGCGCAATCAGAAACTCAAAGGAGACGCCTTCTTCACGTGCTTCCGCAACTTCAATCTTTTCTGCCGGCATTTCCTTTTCCGTCCGGCGGTAGAAACAGCGGACTTCAGGAGAGCCTAAACGGATACAGGTCCGCACGCAGTCCATGGCAGTATTGCCGCCGCCGACAACAATGACTTTACCGGGATTGGCTCCTCGCCAATGATTCAATGCGAGGTCACGTAAAAAGGTGATACCTTCTGTTGCCAGCTCATCGCCTTCACAACGCAGAGAAGACGCTTTCCAGCAACCGACAGCCAGGCCGACAGCGTCGTATTTTTCACTCAGCTCCGCAAGTGTAATATCTTTGCCGAGTTCGCAATTGTTGACAAATTCAACACCCATCTTCAGGAAATGGGCATGTTCACGATCCAGAATCTGCTCTTTCGGCAAACGATATTCCGGAATGCCGTAGCGGGTCATACCACCCATTTGCGGCATTTTGTCGAAAATGGTAACATCGACCCCCATGCGCCGCAGGAAATATGCAGCAGAAAGCCCGGCCGGGCCGCCGCCAACAATGGCAACGTGTTTTCCGATCGGCGCCGGGATTTCTTCCATGTATTCATCGTAATACAAATCTGCTGCATGCCGCTTAAAATCGTTGATGGCAACAGGTTTGCCATAAATATTCTTACGGCAGTCCTTTTCGCAGAAGCGCGGGCAGACACGGCCGATGGTCATTGGCAGCGGGATTCGTTCTTTGACGATTTTCAGACATTCCAGCCAGTTACCGTTGCGGCCGGCACGGACGTATTCTTCGACGCTTGCATGGGCCGGGCAGGCAACGGTGCAGGGCGCTTCACAGTCGCCGCGGTGTTCTGAAAGAAGTAGCTCCAATGCTGTTTTACGCATATCAAGTACTTCAGCACTGGAGGCGTCGATTTCCTGACCAGCAGTTGGGCAAGCTGCGCAGGACGGTAAGAAACGCCCGGTTTTTTTATCTTTGACGACACAGACAAAACAACTGGTATTATGAGAGACTTTTTGATTAAAACAGAGCGACGGAATTTCGATTCCGTTTTCGGCGGCAACTTGAAGAATGGTTTTTCCCTGTTCCGCACAGACGGTTTTTCCGTCGAGAATGAATTCGATCTTATTCACAGCTGAATCCTTCCCCTTTGTTGACGCGCTTGATCGCATGTTTCGGACAGACTTCCGCACAAGTATTGCAACGGGTGCAAACGGCGTTGTTGATTACAAAGCTGTCGCTGATGGCATTTACTGGACAATTGCGGATGCAGAGTTTGCACTTGACACATTTTTCCTGATCGAGTGACATGTCAACCAGAGCATTGCAGGCATGTGCAGAGCATTGGCCGCGGAGGACATGATCCTCAAATTCATTCCGGAAGTACCGCAAGGTTGCCAGAACCGGATTAGGTGCCGTTTGGCCCAGCCCGCAAAGAGACCCTTTCCGGATTTTCGGCCCGAGATCAGCCAGAAAGTCCAGATCCGCAGCTTCTCCTTTGCCTGCAACAATTCGTTCCAACGTTTCAAACATCCGTTTGGTTCCTACGCGGCAGAAAGTACATTTCCCGCAGGATTCACGGTGCGTAAAATCAAGAAAATATCGCGCAGTTTCCACCATGCAGCGGTTTTTGCCGATAACAATCATCCCGCCGGATCCCATGATGGCACCCAACGAGCGCAAAGAGTCGTAATCAACCGGAGTGTCAAAAAGTTCTTTGGGAATACAACCGCCAGATGGCCCACCGGTTTGAACAGCCTTGACGTCGTCAGGATTGGCTCCGCCGATGTCAAAAACAATTTCTCCCAAGGTAATTCCCATCGGAACTTCGACTAGGCCGGGGTATTTCAGGTCGCCGGCAAGAGCGAAAAGTTTTGTCCCCTTACTGCCTTCCGTTCCGACAGAAGCATACGCTTCCGGCCCTTCTGCAAAGATCAATGGAACGTTCCCGTAGGTCTCAACATTATTGATCATCGTCGGATAGCCATTCCAACCACTGTCAGTCGGGAAGGGCGGCCGGAACCGCGGAACTCCGCGCTGGCCTTCAAGGGAATGGATCAACGCAGTTTCTTCACCACAGACAAAGGCTCCGGCACCTTCCTTGATGATGATTTCCAATTCACGGCCGTCAATAACATTGAGTTTGTGGTCGTAAATTTGTTTGATAGCAATGGAAAGATGTTTAATTGCCAGGGGATATTCAGCTCGACAGTAAATGAACAAGCGGGTAGCTCCTGTTGCATGGGCAGCAATCAGCATGCCTTCAAGCATTTGATGTGGGACGCTCTCCATCAGAGACCGGTCCATAAAAGCGCCGGGGTCACCTTCGTCAGCATTACAGATAAGGATTTTTTCCGGAGCAGTTTTTGCTGCCAGAAAACTCCATTTCATCCCGGTTGGGAAGCCGCCGCCACCGCGTCCGCGAAGCCCCGATTGCTTCACTGCGTTGACAACCGCTTCTGGAGACATCGCAAGAGCTTTCTTCAGGGCAGAGTATCCGCCATTGTCGAAATAAGACTGAAGGTTGATCGGATCGATTCTACCGGCAAGACGAAGAACCTTCACCAGTTCTTTCTGTTTGCGTCCGACAGGAATTTCAAAACGGTTGGTGTCGCCGAGAGCGAGAATATTATCTATGGCAACGTCCGTTGGATTGACCTGAGAATAGAAAATGGAACCGTTGTTTGTGACTGCTTCCACCAGCGGTTCTGCATAGCAGTGTCCAATACAGCCGACTTCTTCAATGGGAATCGATAGATTACGTTCCTTGAGAAGAGTGAGTACAGCACCGGCTCCGGCTGCAAGTCCGCAGGAAGCGGTACCAACACGGATTTTTATGATATCAGGATGAGGGTTCATTTTTCTTTGTACTCCCGGAGAATGCGGCTGACATTTTTACGGTCAAGTTTTCCGAAGACTTTTCCGTTGATACTCATAACCGGAGCAAGGCTGCAACAGCCGAGGCAGGCGACGGTTTCCAGGGAAAATGTACCGGAGGAATCGGTTTCCCCTTCTTTAATGTGCAGTTCATCCTGCACCCATTTCTGAACAGAATTAGAGCCCTTGATATGACATGCAGTACCATCGCAGACGGCAATTTTATATTTCCCGGGTTTCGTGCGTTTGAATTGTGCATAAAAAGAGAGGACTCCTTCGATTTCAACCGGAGGGATGGAAAAATATTCCGACACTTTGAGAATCGCTTCGTCCGAAACGTATCCTTCATTGGATTGTACCGCCTGCAATCCTTTGATTAAATTGCCCGGGTCGCGGTGGATTGACTCCAGGTACTCGTAATGATTGGCCATTCGTTGCTCCCATTGTTTGTGTTTCGTCTGCACTTCAGGGGGTTCCTGATTTTTCGTGTTCACAGACGTTCTGCACCGGGAAATACGGTTGGCCTGTTTTTTCCCGGGAAGCAGATTGTTCAAACGTTGTTTTGCGGTTTTCTGTTTCAAAAAACCACAGCCAGAAAGATTAAGGAAAGAATATCCTCGTAAACATATAATATACAACTGCCATGAACTTTTACAATATTGTGGTTTGCAAAAGTTCATTTCCTGCGTTATTTGTTATTTGTAGTATTAACAGCGAAACGTTTGATTTGGGAATGGATAAAAGAGTTTATGCCGGAAACAGAAAAAAATAATCTTATTCCGTACCGTCAGGAAATTTTCCGCAAGCTGGTTCATTTGAGCAGCTTTTGGATGGTCGTTGTGATTGGAGTTTTCCATTCGTGGGAGGTATCCATTTTTTTTACCGCGCTGTTTATTCTATCGATTTTGTGTGAAGGGGCTTATGCACGTCAAGTTCCTGTTATTACTCCTTTGTATGAAAATTTTTTTGGGAGAATGCTTCGGAAAAAGCCGGATCCCAAGCAATGGATTGTCAGCGGAGGACCTTATGTGCTTGGCGCAGCGGCGCTGGTTTGCTGGTTGTTTAACGGACAGGCAGGCGCGGCGGCGCTGGGAGTAATGTTGTTGGCAGATACTGCGGCAGCACTGGTGGGCAGGAAGTTTGGACGGCACAAGATGGCAAATGGAAAATCCAGGGAAGGGTTCTGGGCTTTTCTCGTTGCAGGATGGCTCGTTGTTGGATGTGGGGCGTTGTTCTGGCAGTGGAATTTACTGACTGTTGGATTGGGAGGAGGGGGAGTGGTTGCGGCTGCATATGCGGAAATTTATGAAAAACAACTTCATATTGATGATAATTTTTCCATTCCGGTGATTGTTGGTTGTTTTCTGAGTGTCGGTATGTGGCTCTCCTGAGTCTACTTTTTGAGGAAAAATACCGTGATTTTTTCACTTGCGATTTTGAAGAAGGATAAAACGGTATATATTTCTGAGATCACATAGCAATTGTGTTCATTTTTGAATATCTATATAGAGAATAAATTGCAGAGAGATGATATAAAATATGCGCTTTCAGTGTCCCAAATGTCATTCGATCGTAACGGTTGACCCTTCTGTGCCCGGTGGCAGTCCGGTGAAATGCGGAAAATGTCAAGAGACTGTTACGACTCCGGCCAACTCACTTTCGCCGGGTGCTGTTATTGGCGATTTTGTTATTATTCGTGAATTGAGCCACGGCGGAATGGGAATTGTTTTTCTCGCCCATCAGATTTCTCTCGACCGGCCCGCGGCACTGAAGGTGTTGCAGGAAGATTATACCAATAATGAAGAGTTTGTCGGCGGCTTGATCCGGGAAGCGCGTTCCGCAGCAAAATTGAATCACCCCAATATTGTTCAGGCATACGCTGTCGGTGAAGATGATCACCACTTCTATTTTGCCATGGAATTTATTGATGGCGAGACAATGAAAGATGTTCTGAAGCGGGATCGTGTGGTTGCTCCGCTCCGGGCAACGGAAATCATTATCCAGATTGCCGAGGCATTGAACTGCGCTTGGAAGGAACAGCGACTGGTCCATCAGGATATCAAACCGGACAATATCATGTTGACAAAGAACGGGCAGGCAAAACTTGCCGACCTCGGCCTTTCTCAGGTGGCTGGTGAAGAGAGCAGTGACGAAGACAGCGATGAGGTTCTGGGAACACCCCAGTATATCAGTCCTGAACAGCTTACCGGGCAGCCGGTGGATTGCCGCAGCGATATTTACAGCCTTGGAGCAACTTTTTACCATTTGGTTACCGGGCATTTCCCGTATGAAGGGGACACTGTTGCGGATATTACCCGTCAGCATGTGGAAGGAAATCTTAAGCCCCCGAAGGCGTGGAATCCACTTTTACCGGAGGAAATCAACCGGATTATTATTAAGATGATGGCGCGGGATATTAATTTGCGCTACCAGACTGAAGAAGAATTGCTGAATGATCTTCGGGCTGCACATGACGGCAGAACAACAAATTCGCGACACAACGGGATTCAGGTCTCTTCTTCCACAAGATTAAGCAGCGTTACCGGCCAGCAGAATACCCTGTCTTCGGCCGGAAATGGCATTTTGCGTCAAGGTGGTATGCGGACGATAGAAGCAGCTGCTCCCGGCGGGGGACATAAGATTTCCATGATTGACCCGCGGGAGCACCTCATGGCAAAAATTGAGGACGATACTCCTGGCGAAGAGGTGGAAAACCTTACCGCGATGCTGAAAGAAGCAGAAATGGAGTTGAAACAGCATTCGTTGAGCAATAATGCAAAAAGTGCGTTGCAGACGACCAATGATATGGTGTTAAACAGCAAGATTGCTTATCGTGCGCTGGCTACGCAGAATCGTATGAAGGAGCAGGAGAAAACAGATCCTTTTGCTGAAGCCGAAGAAAAATTTCAGCCGGAGCCAGAAAAAATAAACAGCTCTTTGATTATTTTGATTGTTGTCTTAATTTTGGCGATGATTGCCGTGCTTTACTTCTTGATTTCCGGTATTTCTTCGAAAGAAGAAGAGGGGAACGAGCCGCCTGTTGCTGCGACTGAAGAGACTGAAGTGGTAGAATTGCCGCCTGCTGCTTCAGTGACGAAAACAGAAAAAGCCCCTGAACCTGAAAATACAGCTTCTGGCACCTCTGGAACTGCTCCTGCCGCACAGCCTGTGGCAGATTCTCAAACGGAAGGACAGCCGGAAGCGGTAGAGACTTCCGATACAACGGAACCGGCTGAAAAGAATGTGGAGGAGGTAGAACATTATTCTTTTACTCCGACGTGGACGTTGATGCCGGTGAATCCGAATTATGAGTTTAAACTTGATCCAGCGCTTTCGACTACTGAGAACTCGCAACAGTATGTGATGAATATCACTCCTCGCTGGCATGTGATCGTCAGTAATTTCATGACATTTGCCGCAACAGATGACTTTGAAGGTGCCAATACAATGTTTTCTGCCCTTTTGGAAGAAGATCTGCGTCTGAACGGGGAAGCCAAAAGAGTATCGCGACATTTCCAAAATTCTATTGCTGAACTTCAGGATGCCTTTTTCCGAGGCTACCAGTTGAAAAAATTGATGACTGACAGCGGCACGGAGTTGGAAGGTCTTGGTATCGAATTGGACGATCGAACCATCGGACGCGTTGTCTCAATAGATAACAGCATTATTACTGCCCGTGACTCTGATGATGTCATTCATGAAGTATATTTAAATGACCTGAAACCCAAATATATCCAAAATTGGTTCAATCGTATTGACACCAAATATGGAACCCGCTATGCTTATTTTTATTATATGTTCTATACTGGTCAATGGGAACGGGATCTGAGAAAAGAAAAAATGCCGGATTTCTGGACCAAGCAGTTGGATAATATTGAGGCAATCTACTTTTACAATCTGCTGAAGAATGCTACAGATGAAGACCGGGAGAAAATTGAAAAGCACTACGAAAAACTTCCGGTATTTCAAAAGGTGCGTCTTGACCTCGGCTTTTAAGTTCAACAGGGGGAAAAACAGGGATTGCAATGAAGATTATCCATTTTTCCGATCCTCATGCCGGCGGGGCAGCTGAAGATATCGGAGCATATTTTGACAAACGTTTTGTCGGAGTATTCAACTATCGGTTCAGACGACGTTTCCGGCATGATCTATCTCTGTTGGAAAAAGCGGTGGAATACATTCTCGACATACGGCCGGATGTGGTGGTTTGCACTGGAGATTTGACTTCAACGGGACAGCCAGGCGAATTTGAAAAAGTCCGTCCGATTTTAACGCCATTGCGGGATTCTGGAATTCCTTTTTTCTATATGCCCGGAAATCACGATTGTTATGTCCCGCGAAGAAAGTGTGTTGAAGCGGTCAAAGACATGGTTTTTTATTTATCGTGTGGCGAGTGGAATTTTGCCGACTTTCCTTTGTTGAAG
>CALGPR010000403.1 GCA_937960425.1 uncultured Lentisphaeria bacterium | reverse complement strand
GGTTGTCCGGATGGATCGGTTTATGTCAATTGGTGCGAGGGGAAGTCCTGAAACAACGGGCATTACCTTATGTACAAAGCTGCAAGGCAATCGGACTTTCGACTTGGCGGACGATGCTTTTTCATCTGTTACCCAACGTTTCGGCTCCTATTGTCATTACCTTTTCCTTTTCTGTTGCCGGCGCGATCCTGGCGGAAAGCAGTTTGAGTTTCCTTGGGTTCGGAGTGCAGCCGCCAACGGCCAGTTGGGGAGGGCTTTTACGGCAGGCGTTCAGTGATCCCTTCGCTTACTGGCACTTGACGGTTTTTCCCGGAATCGCTCTTTTTCTTGCGATCGCAGGCTTCAATTTTACCGGAGAAGCGTTGCGGACATATTTCGATCCAAAGGCTCAATAGGGTACCGTTGGTATGGTTTTTGCGAGAAAAATATTTCTCGTGTAATTTGTTGCAAAAAAAGGACTCTCATATCGAAAAATCCTTGACAAAAAATGATCAATCACTATATTTAATTTAACGTGCTATTTTAGACGAAAACGAAATGCAGGAGAAAAAATCTTTTGCGTTAGAAAGGAAACAACACATGATCGAACAAGCATATCAGCTGGCCAAGGCCCGGTATCAGGAAGTTGGCGTTGACGTTGATAAAGCAATGGAACAGCTTGCAAAGATGGCAATATCTCTGCATTGCTGGCAGGGGGACGACGTAGTCGGCTTTGAAAGCAGTGGCCGAGCCTTATCTGGCGGGATTCAAACTACCGGAAATTATCCCGGTCGGGCTCGTACGCCTGAAGAACTCCGCTCCGATCTGGATATGGCGCTTTCCCTGATTCCCGGAACTCATCGTTTGAACCTCCATGCCATTTACGGAGAGAGCAATGGAAAGCCGGTTGATCGGGATGAATTGACTGTTGACCAGTTTCGAAATTGGTTGGAATGGGCAAAAGCAAGGAAAATGGGGCTGGACTTCAACCCGACATTTTTCAGTCATCCAATGGCGGACGATGGTTTGACATTGAGTCATCCTGATGAAAAGGTTCGGGAATTTTGGATTCGCCATGCGATTGCCTGCCGGAAGATTGCTCGGGAATTTGGACGTGAGCTTGGAACGCCGTGTGTGGTGAACTATTGGACTCCGGATGGGTATAAAGATGTTCCGGCGGATCGTCTTGCGCCGCGCCGCCGCCTGATTGAGTCGTACGACAAGATTTTTGCGGAAGAACTTCCGAAGAGTGAAATCATTGAAGCTGTTGAGAGCAAACTTTTCGGGATTGGTTCTGAATCCTATGTGGTTGGTTCTCATGAAATCTGCATGGGGTATGCGATCAGTCGAGGCAAAGCGCTCTGTCTTGATGCTGGACACTTTCATCCGACAGAAGTTATCTCTGATAAAATTTCTTCTCTTCTCTGCTTTTCTGAAGATGTTTTGCTGCATGTCAGCCGTGGGGTTCGCTGGGATAGCGACCACGTGGTTCTTTTCAACGACGAACTTCAGGAAATTGGCAAAGAGATTGTCCGTTGCAGTAATGATTCCAGAGGGAAAATTCATATTGGATTGGATTATTTTGATGCCAGTATCAATCGGATTGCAGCTTGGGTGATTGGTACGCGCAACATGCAGAAGGCGCTTCTGGCGGCGTTATTGGAACCGGCAGCCATGCTTCGTGGGTGTGAAAACAGCGGTGATTTTGCTGGGCGAATGGCAATTCTTGAAGAAGCCAAGACGTTGCCGATGAATGCCGTTTGGGACTATTTCTGCTGGAAGAATAATGTTCCAGTTGGATTGGCATTTATGGATAAGATTCGTGATTACGAAAAAGAAGTTCTTAGCAAACGATAAGAATCGCCTGATCTTTTTTGAGGTGAAGTGCCAAAGTGTGCTTCACCTTTTTTGCTGATTGCGCAAAAGCCAGATGCGAGAAGGGAAAAAATTTTTGAAGAAACATTTTTTCCTTCTCGCGTTCTTCTTTGTCCAAATTTCTTCGAGTAGCATTGGTTCAATCAGTTTACCAATTGAATCAATGCAAGTTTGAAAATTCGTCCCGGAAACAAGGCAGAATCCCGCATCTGTTTCGGCTATTGGATCCGGCTGCAGCGAAGATCACATTCAGTTCATCGCCTCGGCTGCAGCGCAGTTGATTGTGTTCCATCCGGTGTTCACTTTTCCCATGCTCGATCCCCAATTCAATGGTTGACTACCGATTCCACGACCAGCAGAGAAAACACGATATTCGTTTTCAAAATTGATTTACGATTGGAACATTGCATTTG
>CALGPR010000402.1 GCA_937960425.1 uncultured Lentisphaeria bacterium | reverse complement strand
CATGACGCTCTCGACGTGGTTCGCGATGTGATGTTTCTCCTTCGCCATTATCACCAGGAACAACTTTCCGAGAACGATTGTTCCGGGAATAGCCATCTATATCCAAAGAAATTTTCGGGCACTCATCATCCCCTTTAAACATAATCCGGTTCAACAAAAGCTGCAAGCTTTCCAGAGTTTGTCCCTTGCGGCCAATAATGCGACCAGCATCCTGCGAAGAAATATTGATCGTACAAGCCCCCTCACGTTCTTCCGCCTTCAAATCCGCTTCAAGACCAAGGTAATCCAGCATGATTGCCAATGTTTTTACTGCCTTAGCCTTCTGATCTTCAATTTTATTATCCGACATCTTTCTAATGCTCCTTGCAGTGCCACCCTCCGGCACCGATTTTTTTGCTGCGCATCAACATGCGCATATCCATTATGTTCCCCCGGCCTTCAGGCGGCCGCCCCATTACCGGCAACTACAGCAGTTGCTTTCGTACGGTTTTGAAAATACAATTGGGCGATACTGAAAATCTGACTGACCGTCCAATAAAGTGTTAAGCCACTGGGCAAGTTGTAAAAGAAAAACAACATTACTATAGGCATAAACATCATCATCTTTTTCTGCATCGGATCCATTGCAGTTGGTGTAATGTGCTGCTGAAGAACCATCAGTCCTGTCATTGCCAGAACAAGAGGATTGATCGGCACACTGAAAAACACTGCAACAGTATCCGGGCCTGCCAAATCCGGCGACCACAAAAATGGTACCTGCCGTAACTGTACCGCCCCTTCAAGAACTCGATACAACGCAAAGAAAACTGGAATCTGAAGCAAAATCGGCAGACAACCGCCAACCGGATTGACTTTATGCTCCCGATACAATTCCATTGTCTTGGCCTGAAGAATTTGCGGTTCATTCTTATACTTTTCCCGCAATTCCTTAATCAACGGTTGAATAACCTGCATTTTTTTCATCGAGGCATTTGCTTTTTGCGTAATCGGCCAGAACAGCAACCGCACCACCATCGTTAAAATGACAATGCTCCAACCGTACGAGCCAATAATTCCATGGAGAAAAACCAGAAAATAAAGCAACCAGTTACACAGGAAATTCAAGGGGCCCAGCCCCATATGCATCAGTTCTGTCGTTTGCGCATTAAACGATTTCAGGTTACCAATAATTTTCGGCCCGGCATAATATCGGAAATCGAATGCTGATGACATGCCTGGTTCAACAACTACATTGCTGTAATTTGCACCTGCGGCAAGTAAATGAATTGTATGGGAGTTACGCGTAATCAACGCGCGACGCTTGAAAACATCAAACGGCTTTTCTCCTTCCAGAATAACAGCAAAATATTTATTGCTCAAAGCAGCCCAGTTGCAAAAACCAGACTGAAACGCATTAAATTTTTCAGTCTTCGCATCAGCATTGAGTTCAAGGATTTTCCCATTAACAGTGCAAACATCCAAAAGATGATATTCACTGCGGATTTTGTCTCCGCTCAATACGGCCCAAGGCTGTAAATCCCCCCCGGAAATAGCAATACTGGCAAATTGCAAAGGCTCCTGAGATTCATTAATGATCGTACATTTGTATCCGAGAGTATAATTTTCCTTTAATTCCCACGTCTGACGCAAGCGAAATTCCCGACCATCAGTCCGCCGCATCAAACGCTCAAGCTGGTAGACATTCTCAGCCGTTTTGCTATTATCAATTACCTCAACCACTGAGCTCGCCGGATCAGTAATTACTGCAAGAGCACCAGGTTGAAATGAAGCAAGTTTGGGGTTGGAAAGATTATTATCCAGCACTACACAACCATCATGAGCAGCATTGCGATAGTTCAAAACTTCAATGCTTGAAACAAATCCCCCGGCAGGATTGAATGCAACAGTGACTTCTTCATTGCCAAGATATTCTTCCGGGAAATTTAAGGTTACTGGCTCAGGAATGAGCGTCGATGTTTCTGTTGCAGGAGCTGCTGCTGTTTTTTCTACAAGCGGAACAGGTTCTGGAGCTTTCTGTTCTGAAGCGGTGACCGCAGCGGGAGATTCATTCTTCCCAAACCCCAAAAATTTTGCAGCAGGATCCCACAGCAGAATCACTGCCGCAACAAACACAGCAAACAAAATGATTTCGCGATTAAACTTCACGTTATATTCCTTTAAAAATTAATTCTCCCGCTCCCGTTTTCTCCGTACAGGCGGAACAGGATCATATCCGCCTTTACAAAATGGCTGGCAACGCAAAAGACGCCAACAGATCAAAAACGTCCCATACCAGAGGCCATGCACCTTCAGTGCTTCCACCGCATACTGGGAGCATGTTGGTGTAAATCTGCAGCATTCAGGCAAATAAGGAGATACCGTTTTCTGATACAGATAAATCAGCAAAAGCAACCAATTCACCGGGTTCAACCAGGCGGCTAATCCTCCCAGATTCCGGCTTTTACCAACAAACAGCGCAGGTCTTTCTCTACCGCCGGCTGTTTCAGTCGGCAAATTTTCTGCCGTGGTATCATGACCATGCGCCCGGAACTGATATGAGGTTTGAGCAGACGGAAGCTTTCCCACAGCAGCCGTCTTGCCCGATTTCGAACAACCGCCAGCGTGCTGAATTTTCTTCCGCATATCACACCACAAACCCTTTCTGTTGCCAATGGTGGCGCAACAACCAGAACCACTGAAGAGCCGACATACTTAACTCCTTTGGACCGAATATAATCGAATTCAGACTTCAAGCGCAGTTTATCGCTTTTTTTCAGGCACAGTTTTCTATTCTCCATCCGGTTTGCGCTCTCCCGACGCACGCTTCGCAACACTTCACTGCCCCACCCATTCAGGGCTGGATATAATTTTCCCGGCAATTCGGTTTTTATGAAATACGGTCTACCAACAGCAAAAAGGCTGAAACTCCCCTTCTTTGCGGAATTTCAGCTTCTCTGACAGGTGATTAAGCTGACAAAACAGCACGGCCCTTCTGGCGGCGGCGCTTCAAAACCAGACGGCCACCACGAGTTCTCATTCTGGCCATAAAACCAATTCTGCGTTTTCTACGACGGTTGGACGGCTGAAACGTTCTCTTCATGTTTTCAATCCTTTATGTTTAGAGTTATTTTGAGATTTCACAACAAAATTCCGGAGCGTGTTCCTGACACGCGATTTCCATGATATTTGAG
>CALGPR010000401.1 GCA_937960425.1 uncultured Lentisphaeria bacterium | reverse complement strand
GAACTGGCGCTTTCCTCGACAGTGTCGCCGTGAAGCTGGGGGTGCCGATTGAAAAAATGGCGGAAATGGCAAACTTTGACAGCGATTTGGAGTTTTCCAGTGTCTGCGCGGTGCTCAGTGCCACTTCCATCAATAAATTTAAAAATCGCTTCCCGCTCAGTGAAATTATCGGTGGGGCCTGTCGGGCTCAAGCACGGACGATTATGTCCGGCGTCGGAGAATTATTCCTCGGTTACAAAGGCGATATTATTTTTCAGGGGGGCGTGGCATACAACCGTGCTGTGGCGCACTTTCTCAAGGAGATTACCGGAAATAACATTATTATTCCAGAATTTCACAGCGTCATGGGAGCTCTTGGCGCAGCTTGCCTCGCACGAAAATTTACGTTGCTGAAAGGAAAACTTCAGGAAGGGGTTGACTGTTTCGGGCCGGAGCGGCAATACCAGTCTGTAACTATGCGTGCCAAAAGTACCCGTGCCGACTTCCTGTCCAAGAGTGACAAACCATTGGTCTGGCGCAATCTCTTTTTTCCAACTGAGATTTTAAATGCTTTGGATGTCCGGATGTTGACGTTAGAGACTTACGCAGCACTATTCGCCCGGAATCCGCGCCGAATCAAAACGTTCTTTGATCATGCTGCCTGCAAGGGGTTTTCCGGAGAGACGTGCTCGTTCCTGCGTGTCCTTGAAGGAATGGAGTTGCCGCCAGCAAAATTTGCAGTATCGACATCGCAGCCTTGCCAGCAGGGGGAGCGTATTTTCCGCGATCTGGTTCGTACTTATGGTGATGAAGATGACTTTTTCTCGCTTCACACGCCGTATTCTAAATCGGAGAGCAGCATTGAGCATGTTGCCGAAGATTTGGAACAGGCCGTTCATCTGATGGAACGGAAACTGGGGTGCAAGATGGATAAGAAACGTCTTGCAGAGGCTTGTGAATTGTCCAATGAGGCGCGAGAAATTTCTATTGCCTGTAATGAATTGCGGTTTAACAGCCCACCATTGATCCGCGGTGCGCAATCTGTCTACTTTTCCGCAATCTTTTCTCAGTTGTGGGGGCGGAAAGAATTGGTTGACATTCAGAAAAAACTTCTTGAAGAGTTGACACAGCGGCGCGATGAAATTGGAGATTCGTTGTCCATCCAGGATACGCACCGGCTTTTATGGCTGCATCTTCCACCATTTTATAATAGTGATTTGCTCAATTATATTGAAATGGAATGCAAGGCTCCAATTGTCTTTGAGGAAGTGAACTTTGTTGGTTGGCAGCCGTTGGATCCCTCAGACCCGTATCGTTCTTTAGCCCGCAAGCTTTTGACGGTCGGCTTCCTGGAACCGACACAGCGTGTCCGCGCAATCAGCGAACAGGCCTTAAAAGCCAAATTCAATGGTTGTGTGCTGTATAATCATGGTTTCGGCCGTTGTTCCATGTCTGACAGCTCTTTTATCAAACATTTGCGTGAAGAGTTGAACAAGCGGGCAATCCCGCTGTTGGTACTTGATGGCGATTGTATGGATCCGACCATTGATCCGTGCAGCACTTATACCAAAGTCAGCGCTTATATTGAAGCGTTGAATGAAAAACGCTATGGTAATATCTTCGGCCCGCTGAAAAGCGGCGTCACGTTGTCTGACGTCCGTAGCATCGGTTGAAAAGGAGAAGAAAAATGTTTCGATGCAATAAGGAATACCGTACGGAAATCCGGGAAAAAATGCGTAATGGCGACGGCAGTGTCAAGATTGAACACTTCTGGGAACCGGGAACCGAAATGAAAGGCAATACTCGAATGGTTGCCCGTCTTTCTCTGGAACCTGGTTGTTCCATTGGCTATCACGAACATATTAACGAAGAAGAAATTTTTATTATTATCCGGGGAATTGCTGAAGCAGAAGACGAAGGCCGAAAAGTGGTTTTGCATCCCGGAGATACTCTTTTGACCGGCAATGGCGGCCATTCGCTCCGCAATATCGGCAGCGAAACGTTGGAAGTGATTGCCATGATTGCGAAATTTTAACGGGGAAGAGAAGCCCTGGAAAGATAAGACTTATAGAATGAGCTTAGACCATAAAATGCTTTTACAGCTGGCCGAAGAATACGGCACGCCACTTTATGTTTATGATGCTGACCGTGTACGGGAGTGCTATCAATCACTTTATCGGTTTATTGATTACGACAAATTGCGTATACACTATGCGATGAAAGCCAATTATAATCCGGCAATATTGCAGGTTCTTCGAGATGCAGGAGCTTCTCTGGATACTGTCAGTCCCGGAGAAGTGATTATGGCATTGAAATTGGGGTATACCCCGGATCGAATCATTTATACTGCCAACAATATGACGGACCATGAAGTGGAACTGGTCAAAAGTCTTGGCGTGGTAATGAATATCGGCTCTCTGTCGCGGCTGCGCAAATTCGGAAAGGCATACCCAGGCAGCGACATCTGCCTGCGTTTCAATCCGGACGTTTGCGATGGGGATAATGTTAAGACGATGACCGGCGGTGATTTGACAAAATTCGGTATTTTGCTGGATGATGTTCAAGAAGTAATTAAAATTGTCCGGGAAAATCATTTAAAGGTGATCGGCCTTCACGAACATACCGGTTCGGGACTGCAACATACCGAATCGGTTTTTCAGAGCATGAAAAACCTGATGGCGATCGCGACTCCGGAAAATTTTCCAGATTTGCGGTTCCTGGATTTTGGCGGTGGATTCAAAGTCCCCTACAAACCGGATGAAAAACGCGTCGATTACGTTGCCATGGGGGCGGAAATTAAAAAACTTTTCCTGGAATTCTGCAAAAGTTATGGCAAAGAACTGGAAATGTACTTTGAGCCGGGGAAATACATTGTTGCTGAATGCGGTTATCTCTTGACGGAAGTCAATACGATAAAGTACAATCGCAGTCGAGTAATTCTGGGATGTAATTCCGGATTTCCGCAATTAATCCGTCCGGTAATGTATGATGCGTATCACCAGATTTGGAATCTGTCCAATCCGGAAGGGCCTCTGAAGACTTACGATGTATGCGGGAATATCTGCGAAACTGGAGATCGTTTCGCTGAGCAGCGGGAGTTGCCGGAAGTACATGAATATGATATTCTTGCAATTGGAAATGCTGGAGCATATTGTTACAGTATGGGTGGTGTCTACAACCTGCGCCCGATGCCAGCCGAAGTGATCGTCGAAAACGGGGTTGCAAAACTTGCCCGTCGCGCTGAAACTTACGATGAACTGGTGCAGGGAATTTTAAACGAAAGCTGTCTGTCAAAGTGAAGGCAATTGCTGCATTAGATCTGTCAGGGCCGAGAGCTGCCTTGGCGGTGTTGGATGAAAATGGGAATGTATTGTGTGACAGTACTGTTCCCATGCGGGGGAGAACTTCTGCGGAGCTTACGCCATGGATGTTGCGTGAATTGGTCGGGTGTGGGGTTTCTGAAACGGATGTGAAACGGTGGACTATTGGTGCCGGGCCTGGTAGTTTTACGGGAATGCGTCTGGCCGCTGCGTTGATAACCGGGATGGTATACGGGCGGGACGACGCAAAACTTCGCTGTGTCCCGACGGCACTTGCTTTTGCCGCCAGAAGTTATTCCGGCAATGCAGAAGAAGGGGCGCGTTGTGCCATTTTATTCGATGGGCGTAACCGGGAATTGTTGCTTTTTGACGCAGTATACCAGAATGGCGAATGGGTTCCTGCCGGGCGGGAATTGGTGATGAATGCAAATGATGCAGAGGCCTTTCTTGAGGAAACTACCTTCGACCAGATTCTTGCGCCGGATTTCGATTGTCCGGCATTGGCAAAATTATTGACGGCAGAGCGGATGAAGACGGTGTGTCCGGCGGATACGATTTCCGCGGTTCCGCTGGCAACTGCACGATATAAAGATTTTGATAATAATTCTGCCGCACTGGTGTACATTCGCCCTGCGGTATTTACCA
The DNA here is from genome assembly GCA_937960425.1 of uncultured Lentisphaeria bacterium. Taxonomy (GTDB): domain Bacteria; phylum Verrucomicrobiota; class Lentisphaeria; order Victivallales; family Victivallaceae; genus UMGS1518. The sequence continues at coordinate 1,412 of CALGPR010000401.1, read as the reverse complement.
ATCCCGCTTAATTGGGAAATCTTTTCGATGGCGGAATACATATGGGATTGGGGGGGAAGGGTATAGAATCAGGAAGGACGAAGCAATGAATGGAAATTGCTGTAAACATCCTCAGCGGATGAAGCATGAGTATCTCGATGATTTGGTTGGTCGTGTTTGCGCCACCTATGAAGATGCCTGCGGGATTAATCATATTGAAGGATATAATTTACCGAGGCAGGAGGAAATCCGCCACATCATTGATCTTTGTCAGGAAGTGGTGTTTCCCGGATTTGAACGGATGCGGGCATATAGCTTTGAATCGCTGACGTACAGTATCGGCAATATGATTAACGACCTGTATACTGCGTTGCATGACCAGGTCGGCAGAGCATTCCGGTATCGTGCCCAGAGTCATGATTGCGCAGATTGTTCTATTCATGAAATGGTCGAAGAAGCGGTTGTTTCCTTTCTGGATGCAATTCCAGAAATTCGCCAGACAATGAAGCTGGATGTAGAGGCGGCATTTGTCGGAGACCCGGCGGCAATTTCTCTTGATGAAATTGTGGTCAGTTATCCGGGGGTGCGCGCCATCACCATTCAACGCTTTGCGCACCGGCTTTATCAATCTCATGTACCGTTGATTCCCAGGATGATGACGGAATATGCCCACAGTATAACCGGAATAGACATCCATCCTGGCGCAAAGTTGGGAAAAGGGATCTTTATTGATCACGGCACTGGGGTTGTGATTGGCGAGACTGCGGTAATTGGTGATAATGTCCGCATTTATCAAGGGGTAACTCTCGGGGCGCTCAGTTTCCCGAAAGATGCCTGCGGAATGCTGATAAAAGGCGCAAAACGTCATCCGACGATTGAAAATGATGTAACGATTTATGCCGGGGCAACTGTGCTTGGGGATATCGTCGTTGGGAAAGGAACAGTAATCGGCGGTAATGTCTGGTTAACGGAAAGCCTGCCGCCAGGAACAAAAATCTCAATGGCGAAGCCCGAGCAGACGGTTCGCCTGGCGAAAAAGGCGTGAAAAATGGAAAATAGTCTGGAGTATGTCAGCGTACAATTGCAGGAAGTGCGCGAAAAGATTGCTCAGGCCGAAAAGGTAAATCATCGTCAGCCTGGAGCCGTCAAATTGCTTGCCGTAAGCAAGACATTTCCCAATGAGGCGATTCTTGCCGCATATGCTGCTGGCCAGCGTGCATTCGGAGAAAATAAGGTGGCGGAATTGGAGGCGAAAGCAACGGTATTGCCTGGCGATATTCAATGGCATTTGATCGGCCATTTGCAAAGTAATAAAGTAGCGCGAGCAGTTCGTTATGCCTCATGGATTCATTCGGTAGATTCAATAAAATTACTGGAACGGATCGACCGTCTTGCCGGTGAAGAAGGAAGGCATCCGAATATCCTGTTAGAGG
>CALGPR010000400.1 GCA_937960425.1 uncultured Lentisphaeria bacterium | reverse complement strand
ATATTTATCGATCCGATTGCAAGATGGTATCAAAACTGATAGAAAAATTGGAACACGAATGAATCAGCTGAAATTTTTTGTCGCATTGGCGTCGTCGGTTATGATGGGTATTTTACCGTTGGCAGGAGAAAATTACTATGAACATCCTTTACAATATTATCCTGCCCCTTTGAAGACAACCGTATTGCATATCCCATTGCCGGGAAGTGATGGTGCTGAGGTGATATACCAGATTGTCGACTATTCAGAAAATATGGTAAAAACAGGTAACACTGTTTCCGCAGAAGGAATAGTGGCGATAACAGCAGAATTACCGGAAGGGTTTTATCGTGTTGTCCTTAACGACGATTGGGATAATGCCGTCGGAGTTTATGCTGCAAAAAAAAGGACAGGACTGGAGAGCGCCGATCCCTTTTTTTCGATTGATGGTTGTTTTTCCTGGATGTATTCAGACTATACACCTCAAAAACGCAAAGAATTGGTGCAGATTCTTAAAAATAATTATATTGCCATGCTTCGGGAACGTTTTTCTTTGCGTGGGATTAACCCCACGCGGGATGTGTATAATTTTGGGCCGGATGATCAGAAGTTGAATTATACTTCTCTTCGAAACTATTGCGAAGAGGTGAATTTACCGTTACTTGACGTTTACCACGATACCCCTGACTACATGGCAGTCGGGGAACGCGTACTGCCCGGTGATTTAATTGCGGTTGCCGATTCTTTTGATGCACTGTCTCGAGAATGGGGTGATAGTTGGGGCGGATTTGAGATTTGGAATGAACCGGATTTATTATCTATCCCTGATCTGTATGGGCCTTATTTGAAGGCCATGATCTTCGCCGCTCAAAATCTCGACACTGACGTGAAGATGGCGGGGATCGTCAGTTGTGAGGGGTATCCTACAGAATTTCACGAATATTGTGCCAAAAATGGGATTCTGAACCAAATTGATGTGTTGAGTTATCATTCGTATGGAAGTGCATTTATGATGGAAGAAAATGTCCGGCTGTTTCGAGCTTTTCTCAAACGCTATGGGCAGGAAAATCTGCCGTTATGGATTACGGAAACCAATCGGAGTTACAATGGTACAGCCCGCGGAGAAGCAAAGCAGCGTGAGTATCGCTTGAGTGCCCTTAACCTTGCAGCGACGGCAATGGAATGCAAAGCCGCCGGTGTCGAGCGGATCTTTCCATTTATTTTTGCTGAATATAATGAAGGACCTTTCGCATTCGGGATGATTGGCAAATATGAATCTCCGAATCAGCTTGCTGCGGCATACTTCACTGCGGCACAATTGCTTCGCCATAAAAATTATGCAGGGGATTTACTCTTGGACGTATCCGGATTGCAGAAGGCACGTGTTTTTGCTGCGGATGACGGTACCGCAGTCGCAGTTTTTGCTATGGCCGATCCCGATGTGCGATATTCTTTTACGTTTCCATGGAAAGGGGAAATACGCGGGATTGACAATCGCCTGATTGCTTCAGGCGAGGGGGATCAAGTAGAATTTTCAGGTGGGATGGCCTATTTATTAACTGAACTTGAAAATTTGGAACCGGGATTGAACATTGATACAGCCACGATGGATTTATTTTTATTATCGCGCGTTCCGCACGCGGGGAGACCGAATGGAACCTCTGTAATCATACAGCCATTGGTAGATATGTCGACCGTTTTTAATCGCACCAACACAAGTTATGTTTACGATCTTGAAGAAATGGACAATACCATCAGCATTCCGGTGCAGCTTAGTAATTTGGGCACAGAGGAAAATTGTATAGAAATGACATGGAATATTATGTCTTCTAATGGAACGGAACTGCAGGCAGCACAGACCCCGATAACATTGCATGTCCCCGCACGCAGTAATGCTGCAACAACGCTTTCACTACCGTTGAAACAACTTTTGCAGGAACATTTATCCTGTGATTTGACAATCCGTGCTGTTGGTGATGAATGTGAAGATACTGCAGTAGTGAACTTCAAAGCACGGCAGTTTGACAAATATGAAACTGGTCCAGTTGGTGTTCCGGGAAAACGTATTGCGTTTTCCAATCAGAAAAATTGGCTGAATATGGGGGCTTTATGGCAGTGGGAAACCGATTTGGATTGTTCTTTTACGGTAGCGTGGACTCCGACGCTTTTGACGATTGAATTAACTGCAATTGACGATACGCATTTTCAGCAGCAGTTTGCCCAAAAACTCTGGATGAATGATTCGATGCAGCTGGCTTTGTCTCCATTGGATGTAGAAGGAAAACCGGTACCGGATGAAACATTGGAACTTTCGATTGCGTTGAATGGGGCGAACGAAAGTGAATTTTATGCAAATCGTACCATGAGTGCAGTTCCGGCGGAGGAAGTTAAACGTTATGTGACGGCAACTGTAACCCGTAAAAATCGAACGACTGCCTATAAAGTTGCGGTTGCTCCTCAAGCATTGGGGCTTGAGACTTTTCAGCAGGGGCAGGTGATAGGG
>CALGPR010000399.1 GCA_937960425.1 uncultured Lentisphaeria bacterium | reverse complement strand
ATTGTGCTCTTTTACCTTCTTTCCGGCACCTATACGCGCCACTTGGAACGGCCATTGCCGGATATTTTGCAGGAAGCTCGGCAGAACAAAATTAATTGGGAACTGTTGCCAAAAGATTTATCGGTAGAATTGATAAAAATTTTGCAGCATATGTTGGCAACAGATCCGGAAGACCGATATGGTGATACCAGAATTCTGGCTCAGGATTTGGAATATTTTATTTATAAAGACGGATATGGACCAACAATTGTTACCTTGGCAAATTACATGCGCGCTTTAATGCCGGGACGGTTCGGGTTGCCTGATCCATTAGTTAAAATTCCGGGATTCCCAGAAGACAGCGTTCAAGATGTTTTTTCTGCCCCTCCCGAAACGACACTGGTAATGACAGAAGAAGAGCCTAATACCATTGGAGCAGGAAAGAGTCAGGCCAAGGCTCATGACGGGAAGACAACAGTTATGACCCAAAGGCCCATCGGCAACGCTCACGATGGAGAAACGATGATAATGCGTAATCCTGAAGATGAGGTTGAGCAGACAATCGTACTACCTCGGAAAAAGATTCCATCAAAAACGTAATACCCTATAATATAGTTGTTTATGCAAAAGTTAGATGCGAGAAGGAAAAACTTTTTATGGAAAAAGTCTTTTCTTCCCGTGTTCTTCTTTTTCCCAACCGGCTCTAATAACATTGATTCAATTGGTAGACAAATCGAATCAATGCAAGCTTAAAAATTTGGCATAAAAATAGAGCAAACGTCTGCATCAACTTACTTTCAGATTATTGAATCCGACTGTCACAAAAGACCACATTCAGTTCATCGCCCAAGCTGCCGCGCAGTTGATTGCGATTCATCCGATATTCGCTTTTGCAATGTCCGATCACCGGGTCAATGGCTGAAGCCGATTCCATCACCGGGAAAGAAAATGCGATACTTATTTTTGAAATCGATTCACGATTTGAACATTGCACTTGCCTTCATTATTGTGTCGCGATAACTGAGATCGCAAATCACAATTTCCGGCTCAAATCCAAGGAATTTGAACACTTGTGCAATGCGTTCAGAAATATGCCATTGTGAGGAGTTTCCGGATATATTTCCATTTCCACGCTCCAGTTCGCTTGGACCGAAGCTACCAGTCCTTCTTTGGCTCTGAAGTCAAATTTCTTATGCGCCTTACCTTTGCCGATACATTCCACTTGTACTTTATGAATAGAATCAAGCTTCTTAGTACTTTTTGCGCCCGCCCAAACTGCATACCCGCTCAATTTAGGGTTTGTCATGCTCCGGCCATGGTACACAACGTATGAGTCAATGAGCACCTATTCTTAACAATTGCTTGGTTAACGGAATCCGGGCAGTATTGACAGCAAATAATTGCTGCACAATCAGAAGCTGCGGCGTAAATTATCCATTTTTACACAAAAAAGTCTTTGATCCGAAAAGATCTTTCAAATCAAAGACTTTAATATCTGGATTGACATTCCGTTTCGTCTGAAATCACGGAATGTTCCAGTCTGTTTTATGCAAGCGCTTTTTTAATCCGCTCAAAAATTGCATCTATGCCATCACTGCCGCCGCAGGATTCGCCGCCAACCGTCGCACACAATAGATCTTCCGTTTCCGGACGTACTGTCATAGCCGCGTAAAGTGCGACATCATTCGCCTTACCTGTACTTTCTGCCCATGCGGCAACCTTGTCGATCAATTCGCGATCCTTGCCATTCCCACGCGGGCACAAAGAAATACACACTTCAACCGGATGTTCTGACGCTCCTTTCTGGATCAGAACTTTTGCATCAAACACCTGGCTCCGATCCTGGTAATGCGTGTGGAGCTGTTCATGGGCTTTGTGTGATCCCGGCGCACCGCCGAAGCTCTCTTCGTAACACTTCGATACCAGATAGTTGTCTTGCGAATTATGCAGCTGATTGGTCCGGTCACTTGCATAAAGCACTTCCGCACGAATCTTGCGGTCACGGTCTCCATCCGGAGCAGGTTGTCCGCCACCGCAGACACATCCTCCCGGACACGCCATTACTTCAATGAAGTCATAGGAGACTTTCCCTGCCTTCATATCTTCAATCAGTTTGCGCGTATTTCCCAATCCATGCACCACTGCGGCACGAACTTTTGTCCCTCCGATTTCCAGTTCAACTTCTTTGCGCGCTTCAATTCCACGCACCGCTTTGAACTCGAAAGACTCCAGAGGTTTGCCTTGGAGTTTCTCGCCCGCATAACGAAGCGCAGCTTCCATAACCCCGCCGGTCGCTCCAAAAATAACACCACCACCTGTCGCAAAGCCATACGGCATGTCAAATGCTTCTGATTCCAGTTCTGCAAAATGAATCCCCATCGATCCAATCATTTGCGCAACTTCGATTGTCGTCAGTACATAGTCTACATCCGGACGACCATTTCTCGCAAATTTCGGCAGCTGTGCTTCGTACTTTTTGGCCGTACAGGGCATAATCGAAACCACCACCAGATCTTCCGGGTCAACGCCTAATTGCGCCGGCAATGTTTCCCGCGCCACTGCTCCGAAAATTTGCTGTGGCGAACGCGTTGACGAAATGTTCTCCAACAATTCCGGATAGTAAATTTCTGCAAATTTCACCCAGCCCGGGCAGCAGCTCGTGAACATCGGCATCTTCCCGCCCTTGCTGATGCGTTCCAGCAATTCGGTCGCTTCTTCAAAAATTGTCATATCTGCAGTAAAACAGGTATCATAAACTGCATCAAACCCCATCAGGCGCAGTGCATTAACCAGCTTTCCGGCAACATTTTCACCCTTCGGGATATTGAACATTTCGCCCAATGCAGCGCGCACTGCCGGAGCAACTTGAACCACCACCTTTTTCTTCGGATTGTAAATGGCTTCCCAGACTTGCTGACGTTGTGACTACAGCACACTGTCCGCAATTGACGCATTCAACCTGATTCAATTTTTTATCAAATGCCGGAACCACTCGGGCATTGGAGCCACGATAGGCAAAATCAATTGCTCCAATCCCCTGCACTTCCGCACAGACCCGGACACAATCCCCGCAAAGAATACACTTATTCGGGTCACGTACCAGCGACGGCGAAGAATCATCCTTCGGCAGGTTCTTCAAAGATTGCTTATACCGCACCGTTTCGATCCCGAGCCGGCGGGCAATATTCTGCAACGAGCAGCTGGAACTGCGCGCGCACGTCGGACATTCCCTGTCGTGGCTCGCAAGAAGAAGCTCTATATTGATTTTCCGCATCTGGCGCAAAGCCTGCGTTTCCGTCTGTATCACCATCCCTGCTTCCGGGGCCGTGGAGCAGGCGGCCATGATTCCTTTGCCTTGGACTTCCACAAGGCAAAGACGGCAAGCGCCGTAAATTGACAATTCGCTGTGGTAACAGAAAGTTGGAATTTCAATTCCAGCTTTGCGAATCACTTCCAACAGATTGCGTTCGTCAGAAAAGGTGACTTCACGCCCGTTGACAACAATGATATTTTCAGCCTGAGACATTTTGGCATTAAACTCCCTGGTATATGTTCCGATTAGAGACCGATGATTGCACCGAATTTGCACGCAGCCTTACAGGCTCCACACTTAATACACTTGTCAGAATCGATGACATGCGGCTTCTTGAGTTCGCCGGTAATCGCACCGACCGGGCATTTCCGGGCGCATGCCGTACATCCCCGGCATTTTTCGGCAACAATTTCCGGACGGGCCAATGCACGGCATTCTCCGGTCGGACAAATCTTTTTCACCACATGCGCTTCGTATTCTTCCCGGAAATAACGAAGCGTTGACAACACCGGATTCGGCGCTGTTTTTCCGAGGCCGCACAATGAACCCAACTGAACGGCTTTGGCAGTTTCTTCCAGCAACGCCAGCGTTTCCAGCGTTCCGCGGCCGGCAATGATATCGTCCAACAGAGACAACATCTGCTTTGTACCTTCCCGGCATGGCACGCATTTCCCGCACGATTCATTCTGCGTAAACTGCATGAAAAAGCGGGCAATTTTGACAATACAGGTCTGTTTATTCATAACAACCAAACCGCCGGAACCGACCATTGCCCCAACGGATTTCAAAGAATCAAAGTCCATAGGCAAATCCAGCATATCTGTCGTCAAACATCCCCCAGACGGGCCACCGATTTGAACGGCTTTGAAATCTTCTCCGGTTACCTTCCCGGTATTGTCGGTTACACCGCCACCAATATTATAAACAATTTCGCGAAGCGTTGTCCCGAATGGTACTTCAATCAAACCGGTATTGGCAACATGTCCGGTCAGCGCAAACGTCTTCGTTCCCGGAGATTTTTCCGTTCCTACCGCCCGGTATGCCGCAGTACCTTCCCGGAAAATCGTGGGAATCGAAGCCAGCGTTTCCACATTGTTGATGACGGTCGGCTTGCCCCACAGACCGCTCTGTGCCGGGAACGGGGGTTTCGGGCGCGGCATTCCACGCTGGCCCTCGATGGATGCGATTAGTGCGGTTTCTTCACCGCAGACAAATGCCCCTGCGCCTTCCATAATTGTAACCCGGAACGAGAAATCCGTCCCGAACAAATTGTCACCCAGCAATCCGTTACGCTCTGCATCCGCCACGGCTTGGCGCATCCGTTTTACCGCCAGCGGATACTCCGCGCGGACATAGACAAATCCTTCATCCGCACCAATGGCATGCGCTGCGATCATCATCCCTTCGATTACCGCATGGGGATTGCCTTCCATTACCGACCGATCCATAAATGCACCGGGGTCGCCTTCGTCGCCATTGCAGATCACATATTTTTTGTCATTTTTGCTGGCAAGGGTAAATTTCCATTTCAAGCCCGTGGGGA
>CALGPR010000398.1 GCA_937960425.1 uncultured Lentisphaeria bacterium | reverse complement strand
GTATAACTTTTTTATTACGGTATAATCTTTCGATTTATTTTTCATTAAAAAAAATCCTGTCAAAAATTTCCTCTGCATGGATATTTTACGAGAATTTTCGTAATGTCTGCTGCCTGGCACAATTTTCGGATGTGATAAACGGTATGGAACTATTGTGGCGGAGGTACACTCTCAAACGGGCGGTGTCGAATTTTTAAGGTGACGAGACAGCATAGAGCTCACCACAAGTTTTGACTGAAAAAACTGAGCTTTTCAGATTCCCGGTAGAACAAACGGGCGATATGGAGAGCCGCTTATAGCGTTTTGTATTATCTCTCATTGAAAGAAGCGCTGGATTAAGAGAGTCATCGGCAAGGTAAGTGCCGGATCAGCGAGTTGTGCAATGAGCATGAAATCCAGCAGAAGATGTACTACAGATGGCGGGATCAACTGCTTGCAGGTGAAGTGAAACTGTTTGAACGAGGCAAAGTGGATCATCCCGGGAATGCTTGGAACGCAAACAATCGGCAACGCAACGACCCCATTGGGGGCACTGACCGTAGAATAGGGCTTGCCAAACAAGAGATAAATCGTTAAAGGTAAAACTTTTACTGTATATTTTTGATATATTGCTGTATATTATTCCTGTGAAAATGCAGAAAAACCATGCAGAAAAAAACGAAATGTATCGGAAATCACATCACGATGATGAATTACCGGAAATCGGGTTGTACTTTGAAGGACGTTTGAATCCCGAAAATCGATGGGTGAAATTGGCAAAACGTCTACCATGACAAGAACTCGAAACGGATTATGCGAAGCATTTCAAAAGCTGCGGACGCGGCGAAGTGGCATTGAATGTTCGTGTGGCAATGAGCGCATTGCTCATCAAAGCAATCCTTGGCTTGAGTGACCATGCAGTGGTTGAATCTGTGAGCGAAAACCGTATCTGTAATACTTTCTGGGATTCAAACATTTTCAAACAGGATCATCTTTCAATGCCTCCTTGATGACGCATTTTCGGAAGCGTCTTCCAGTGGAAGTGATCAATCGCTTCAATGAAAAAACATTGAGTTGGCTCGAAAAGATTCTTCCCCAGATAATGATCCACCGCTGGGAAGTGGGAGAAAGCCGGACTCTGGCCAAAAGGAGTCAAAACCGGAAAATGCCGGAACGATTCTGCTGATGCGATTGCGCCCCGGCGGATATCAAATATCCGACGGATTTGAATTTGGTCAACG
>CALGPR010000397.1 GCA_937960425.1 uncultured Lentisphaeria bacterium | reverse complement strand
ATGAAAAACAAATACTCCTCACTGCTTTTGCTATTTGCAATATGTTGTCATTGAACCTTGATTCAAGGCTTTTTATGAGAGAACTTTTGATTTTTCAGCCTGTTCCAAATAAAGTTTCTGGTATTTCATAGCTTCACCAACAGCTCCAATCAGCAGAACGCCGCAAAGTTTGTCATCGTGGAAAAACAGGCGTTTATACACATCATTACCGATTTCTTCAATGTCTGCGACATCGTTGTCTGTGACGTTGCCGAGGCTGAATAACTTAATGCCAAATGCGGAAAGCCGGGCAGGGTAGCAACCCGGTGTAAAAAGAACATTTCCTCCAGCCATATTGATTCCAGCGACCCGACCTTGATCGCGGGCTGCCATCCACAACCCGATTTGAAACCCATCTGGACGTGCAGCATCGCCAGCAGCAAAAATTGCCGGATCCTCGGTTTGCATCGAAGCATTTGTAATAATTCCACGGTTAAGAGGCAAATTGCATTGTTCCGCCAATGTGGTTTCCGAACATGCACCGGCGGAAAGAATCAGATAATCAGTTGGCAGCCTGGTTCCATCTGAAAGGAGGATCGCAGAGATCTCATTTCCCCCTTCCACGGATTGGATACTGCGCCCGAAAAGTATTTTTAGATTGGCAACTTCTGCAAGTTGCGTTTCCAAAAGCCGGCTTCCTTTGTGATTCAATTGGCGGGGCAGGAGGCGATCCGCACATTCAATGACAGTAACTTGCTTGCCGCTTGCCAACAGTGAGTCTGCAAGTTCAAGGCCCAAAAGGCCCCCGCCGAGGACAACGACATTTCGACAGTCCGGCTGATGAATTGCCTTGCGGATGGCATAGGCATCGGCGATAGTCCGGAGAACCGCAGTATTCGCCGGGGTAGAATTTTCCAGTGGTGGCCGGAACGGATTTGCGCCAGTCGCCAAAAGAAGTTTATCATAACAGAGAATTTCGCCGGATTTGAGGGCGACCGTTTGTGCGGTCCGGTCTATGGAGGTTACAGGGCAATCCAGTCGAAGAGTAATTCCAGCTTCTGAGTAAGCTTGGGTATCTTTCATGTAGAGTTCCGTGTCTGAAAGATCTGTTGCTACAAATCGGCTCAGGGCTGGGCGTCGATACGGTAAAACTGTTTCAGCCGACAGCAGAGTGATTTCACATTCTTCATTTTGGCTCCTTGCTGCAAATGCTGCCTCAACACCGGCACATCCCGCTCCCACAATTATAATTTTTGTCATGATGATTTGCTCCATAAATGCAGTTAATAATCTCCGAAACATCAATTTTTATTTTGAAAAATCCGGAGTATAGTATTCCTCTATGAAAACACTATACACCTTTCAAGAATATTTGGCACGGAAATACGGAAAAAATCTTTATCGAATTCCGATTGATCTGGCTTTGGGGTGCCCGAACCGAGAAAATCGTTTCGGCCCTGGTTGCGCTTATTGCTCCGAAAATGGCAGCCGGGCACGGCATCTGGCCCGCAACCTCGATTTGACCGGACAGGTGACAGCTGGGAGAGAGTATTTGCGGCGGAGATATCACTCAGAGGGTCCGTATATCGCTTATTTTCAGGCTTTCACTTCTACATATGCCCCGGTGGAGGTTTTGCGCAGGCTGTATGGAGAAGTTTTGCGGCAGGCAGATTTTCCGGTTGTGATTATCAGTACCCGTCCGGATGCTCTTGAGGAACCGGTCTGCAATTTTATTGCGGAGTTAGCGCAAGAGCGTGAAGTGTGGGTAGAGCTCGGCGTCCAAACCGCAAATGATGCAACGCTTCAACTCATTCGGCGAGGTCATGATTTTGCGGCTGTAGAGGCGGCAGTTGCACGATTGGCCGCACATAAGATTTCTTGTGCTGCACATGTAATTATCGGACTTCCGAATGAGGGGCCAGAGGATTTTTTTCAGACAGCAGCGAGATTGGCCTCTCTGCCGTTTCGAGCAGTGAAGTTACACCAGCTGATGGTTTTGAAGCACACAAAACTGGCTGAATGGTATAACCATCCAGAGTCCGGGATACAAATTCAATGTCTGAATGAATACGAATATGCGGGGTACGCCACAGAATTTTTGCGCCGATTGCCTGAAGGCTGGCTGATTATGCGCTTGACCGGCGACGCCGATGAAGAATCGCTGATTGCTCCCAAATGGTGGATGACCAAAGGGCAGTTTCTGGAATTTTTCCGGAAATCCTTTGCTGATAACTCATCCAGCGTGTTCCCGCGGATTGAAACTGGAGATGGCAGTTATACTCTATACCATCCGGTATACCGGCAGCATTTCCATTCACTGGCTGGGGCTGAAAGTGAAGCGGTATATAAATTTTTGAATCCCTCCGGTATTGTTGAGAAATTGAAGGGAAACAGGACGCTTCGCTTATTGGATATTGGGTTTGGATTGGGGATCAATGCCTTTGCGGCAATGGAGTGTGCAGAATCTCTTCAACGGGGAAGGCTCGAAGTCCATTCTCTTGAGTTGGATCATCGTGTGTTGTCTGTGGCGTCTGAACTTGCATCTGGAAATGATTGCCGGGAGAAATGGTTTGATGAGCTGAAAAAATCACGATTTTGTGCCGGGAAATATTCTACATTGACTTTATACTTTGGAGATGCTCGAAGTTTGGCGGTACAAATTGATAGGAAATTTGATTATATTTTTATGGACGGTTTTTCTCCTGATGTGAATCCGGAACTCTGGAGTTATGATTTTGTTCGAGTGCTGGCATCGAAGTTGGCTCCTGAAGGTGTGATTATTTCCTATTGTGCTGCGCAGCCTTTCCGGGGCGCTTTGCTTCGTGCAGGGCTGCATATCGGGGAAACGCCCCCCTATGGACGGAAAAAAGGGGGAACAATCGCGTCTTTTACGCCTTTTTTTGCAGAATTAGATGCCAGAAGTGTCGGGATTATTCTGCACTCGACGGCAGGGACGCCTTATCGCGATCGAACTTTGTCGGGTAGCGCAGAATCCATTCTTCGGAACCGCGAAAAACTGGTTCACCGCCTTCGCCGAATGGGGGTGCCTAAATGGTATAAAGATGGTGGAAAATAATGGCTTTTTGCAAAAAAAAATCTTTTGCGCTGTTTTTTTTAATTTCATTGTGCTATATTTTGTTTTAAGTGTACTGTAAATTCGTAAATGAAACGGATAAACAATAATAAGGGAGTCGAAACTGTGAGTTATACCATACTCGTGTTTGTCAAGCAGGTTCCGGATACCCAGAATATCACCGGAGAGGCGATGAAGCCGGATGGTACCGTGAATCGCGCCGCACTTCCGGCGATTTTTAACCCGGAGGATCTTAATGCACTTGAACTGGCCCTTCAATTGAAGGATCGTTACGGTGCCAAGGTGATTGTTGCTACGATGGGACCGCCGGCCGCAGCAGACGTTCTGCGTGGTGCCATGTTCCGTGGCGCTGATGAGGCAGTGCTGCTGACAGATCGTGCGTTTGCCGGCGCAGATACTCTTGCCACGAGTTATGCTTTGATGAGTTGCGCGAAAAAGATTGGGAATTTTGATTTGATTCTCTGTGGCCGTCAGGCAATTGACGGGGATACAGCTCAGGTCGGGCCGCAGCTTGCCGAGAAACTGAAAATTCCACAGATTTGCTATGTTGAAGAAGTGATCTCTCTTGAGAAGAAGAAAATTGTTGCCCGTCGCGCAATTGAAGGTGGGTATGAAGTGCTTTCTTCACCGCTTCCTGCTCTGCTGACTGTGATTGATTCGAATGAACCGCGTCCGATGAATGCCCGTCGTATTATGAAATACAAGCATGCCCGTACACGTTCCGAACTGGTTCGTGAACATGCGGATAACGATTATACTGACGCAGAAGGCATTGAAGCAGAGGCCAAAAAACTTGCGGAAAGTGGCCTGATGATTTATGAATGGTCTGCTACAGATGTTAATGCGGATCCTGCCCGTATCGGTTTAGCCGGTTCTCCGACCAAAGTCAAGAATATTCAGAGTGTTGTTCTGACTGCCGGGGAAGCGAAGAGTGTGGCACCGACCGCTGAAGGTATTGCTGAACTGATGCACGAATTAATTTCTGACCATACACTGGGGTGATCACCATGGCTGATAAAATTGGAAATGTCTGGATCTTTATTGAGCAGGAAGCTGGAAAAATTGCCGGCGTCAGTCTGGAATTGGTGTGCCGGGGGCGTGAGCTGGCAGCCAAGCTTGGTGTTAAGACAGAAGCGTTGCTGCTTGGAGACAAACTCAGTGAAGAGTGTGTGAATACCCTTTTTGCCTATGGGTGTGATACGGTTTACTTGATTGAAGATAAGCGTCTTGAGCCTTTTACGGTTCTCCCGTATGCCAAAGTCATCATGGATATGATTAAGGAATACCATCCGAATATCCTGCTTTTCGGTGCGACGCTGAAAGGCCGTGAACTGGCTCCACGCATTGCTTCGGAGAAATTGGCTGGTTTGACAGCAGACTGTACTGATCTGCAAATCGATGACTTTGATGACAAAGTCAATAAAAAGCAGTATTTCAACAAATTGATGCAGATTCGTCCTGCATTTGGTGGGAATATCATTGCAACGATTGTCAACACCTGGGATGATCCGCAGATGGTCACGGTGCGGGAAGGTGTAATGAAAATGGATGCTCCGGATTATTCCCGCAAAGGTAAACTGGTAAAAATTGCACCGAAAATTACTGATGTGGAAACGGTGGTGGAGGTTCTTGAGCGAGTCCGCAAAGATAAGGAAATTGATCTCAAAGGAGCTCAGATCATTGTTGCTGGTGGATATGGTGTTGGAAGTGCGAAAAACTTCCAGCTTATCCACGATCTTGCAGAAGCGTTAGGTGGAGAAGTAGGCGCGTCTCGTGCAGCAGTCGATGCCGGTTGGGCGGTTCATGACCGTCAGGTTGGCCAGACTGGAGTTACGGTTCGTCCGAAACTTTATATTGCCTGCGGGATTTCCGGTGCTGTTCAGCATCGAGCCGGGATGGCGGAAGCCAAGAAGATTATTGCGATCAATACTGATCCCAATGCGCCGATTTTCTCGGTTGCCCATTATTCGATTGTCGGTGATTTGAACACCGTAATTCCGCAAATGATTAAAGCTTTCAAGGCCAAAGCGTAAAGGCGAGGATGGAAAATGTCTAACTTTTTTACTGACAACAAAGACCTGATGTTCACTCTGGACAACCTCGACCTCAATGAAGCGGTTGCTCTTCGTGAAAACGGGTATGAATTCAGCAAGCAATTTGAAGGTGCGCCTGTCGATTATGCTGATGCACTTGACAACTACAAGCGCATTCTTACGGTAATTGGGGAAATCAGTGGAGAAAATATTGAATCCCGCGCTCGTACTGTTGACCGGGAAGGTCCGGATTTTACCGACGGGGTTGTGACCTATCACGAATTGACCCAGAAGAATTTGTATGATCTTAAGATGGCCGGTGTCATGGGCGTGATGCTTCCGCACCAGTATGGCGGTTTAAATTTTCCGGTTTCTGTCTACACTATGATGACGGAAATGGTTTCCCGCGCAGATGCCAGTTTGCAGAATCTTTTCGGGTTGCAAGATATTGCCGAAACAATCTGTGAATTTGGTTCCGAAGAACAGCGTCAGGAATTTTTACCGCGATTTGCCTCGGGTGAAGTTGATGGTTCAATGGACTTGACAGAACCGGACAGTGGTTCTGACCTGCAGAGCGTACGTTTACGTGCCTACCAGGATAAGGATGGAAACTGGTTCCTTAATGGAAATAAGCGGTTTATCACAAACGGGTGTTCTAAAGTACACCTGGTTCTGGCCCGTTCCGAAGAAGGTACTGTCGACGGCCGTGGACTTTCCATGTTTATTTGCGAAGCATGTCCCCAATTGGTTGTCCGCCGTATTGAGGATAAGATGGGAATCCACGGGGTTGCGACATGTGAATTGCAGTATAACGATGTTCCTGCCCAACTTTGCGGGCAGCGCAGACGTGGTTTGACCCGCTATGTGATGTCGCTGATGAATGGCGCACGCGTGGCTATCAGCGCGCAGGCACTCGGGATTGCGGAAGCCGCTTATCGTGAAGCCCGTCAGTATGCGTCTGAACGTGAACAATTCAAGCAGAGTATCGACAAGTTCCCGGCGATTTACGACATGCTTTCTTCTATGAAAGTTAAAATCCATGCTGCCCGCGCGTTGCTTTATGAAACCACGCGAGCTGTTGATCTTCGCAGCGGTTACAATGCATTGGTAGAGCGTAGTGAAGCAGCAACGCCGGAACAGCGAGCCAAACAGAAGTATTACACCAAACTTGCTGCGGTTTTAACTCCGATGTGCAAAGCATTGTGTACCGAAATCGCCAATGAAGTTGCCTATGACGCGATTCAGATTCATGGCGGTACCGGTTTTATGCGTGACTTCAATGCAGAACGTTATTATCGTGATGCACGTATTACCAATATCTATGAAGGAACGACACAACTTCAGGTTGTTGCTGCAATTGGTGGTGTAATGCAGCGCGATAATGATGAGCGCTTCAACGAGTTTATGGCTATTCCCATGGAAGGTGGCTTGGCGCGTTTGAAAGAAAAAGTTCAGGCAATGCATGAAAAGATGGCAGAGGCTGTCAAGTTTGTAGCCGATTTGCGGAATGCGGATTATCAGCATTTGATGAGCCGTGCGCTTGTCGAGATGGAAACAATCGTATTTGTTGGCGCATTGCTGTTGCGTGATGCTGCAATTTCTGCGGAACGCGAAGTGATTGCTGAACGGTATATTCTTGATGGTGTCGAAGAGTTTAATAAACGATTCGCCCATGTTACCAGCGGTGATTTGACCGTTATTGACAATCATCGCGCATTGATCGAATATTAATGGAGAGCTTCAGATGAACAACAGCTATTTAGAGCGCGCTAAGAAAGTGATTCCGGATCCGGAAATTCTTTCTGTTGTAGCGGCCCGTCGTGCCCGCCAATTATCCGGTGGTGCCCGGCCTATGCTGAAATGTGATTCGGACAATCAGCTCGACGTTGCCCTGCTGGAAATTGCCGAAGGCTTGATATCTTACGACTTTTCCGGTGGCGAAGACGGTCCGGTCGATTCAGTATCCGAAAAAAACTCTGCGGAATAATTTCGCAATTGTTTTTAGACAAACAGGAAGCCGTTTCTGCAGCAAGGGGACGGCTTCTTTTTTACAAAAAGGAATAGCGATTTATGAATAATGCAAAAGTTGCCATTGTAATGGGCAGTAAAAGTGATTTACCGATTCTTCAGAGTGCATTCAAGGTTTTGGATGATTTTGGGGTTGCATATACTGCGCGAGTAATTTCAGCGCATCGTACTCCGCATGAAGCTGCTGAATTTGCGCTGAATGCAGAAAAAAATGGGATAAAGGTAATTATCTGTGCTGCTGGAATGGCTGCTCACCTTGGCGGGGTCATCGCATCATTCACAACATTGCCTGTTGTTGGAGTCCCGGTAGCATCGGAACCATTTCAGGCAATGGATGCATTATTGTCAATGGTACAGATGCCGCCCGGAGTTCCCGTGGCAACGGTTACAGCGGGTAAGGCCGGTGGAAAAAATTCTGCGCTTTATGCAATTTCTATTCTTGCGCTTTCTGATGCGGAGCTTGCGGGAAAATTGAAAGCGTTTCGGGCTTCGCAACATGATGCAGTTGTGCAGGCCGATGTTGAATTGCAACAGGAATTGAGAAAATAAGCAATGGCTCGTTTTATTGCATTGGACATAGGTAATGTCTGTTTGAAAATAGATTCTGAACCATGCATTCGTTATTTCGGGTTGCAGGAATTTCCTATTACGTTGTTGCCGACGATTGTCCAGCTGGAATGCGGGAAAATCTCTGAAGCGGAAATGTTTCAACAGGTTCGTTCTCTGTTTAGTCTGGATTGGTCAGAAGAAGAGATATTAACAGGCTGGAATTCCATTCTGGGGCCGGAAATACCGAGGGTAGGGGAGAAGGTGCGCTCTTGGAAACAGGCAGGATATGAAGTCATATTTTTTTCAGACACCTCAGCACTTCATTTACAAGAAGTGCTGAAGCGATTAAGTTTTTCTGAGGAAATTTCCGGCGGCGTTTATAGTTTTGAAACTGGCGCCCAGAAGCCTTCCGATGTGATGTACGAGGCATTCGAGCAGCGGTACGGCGTTCCAGAATGGTACTTCGACGACCGCTTATGTAACGTTGAAGGTGCCCGTAAACGAGGATGGAACGCGCGACAAATTATGCAGGAAAGTGATCTACCATTTGCAGACAGCAACGGATTGGTTGTATAAGCGCTCTCAGGAGCGCTTTTTTGTTTGCATAAAGCAGTAAGTATGATACTGTACTTCCATGGGAGAGTGTTGAATCAGGAAAGAGGTCAGGAAATGATTTTTTGGACAGGAATCTATGTTATCCTTCATCTTGTGGTGATGATTCACATATTGCGGACGAAGTATATGACTCCGGATTGTGCTTTGATGTGGTTGCTTGCTGTGGTGTTACTGCCTTTTGCAGGAATTCTCTGCTACGCCTTTTTTGGAATTACCAATATTGACAAAGCTCATCGGAAACGTCTGGCGCATCAAAGCCAGATTGAACACCCGGAGGAGCATACAGATTTATCCGACCGTATTGCAGAAGCCAGAACGTTTTGGAATCAATTTCCTCCGGATGCACAGGTCGCAGAGGCTCCACGAACTCAAACTCTGGATCGGTTGTTTCCTGACCGGCCGGCAGTTGGCGGTAACCGTATTGAATTGCTGTTGAATGGCACAGAGGTTTATCCACGAATGTTAGAGGATATTGCTTCGGCTCAGCATTGTATCCGCTTAGAATGTTTCATCATTATGAATGACGAAGTCGGCAAAGAGATTTTAAATGCGTTGGAAAGCCGTGCTGCCTGTGGAGTTGAAGTGACGGTATTGTTTGACAGCGTTGGAAGTGCGAAAGCTGTTTTAGCGCACTATTGGCGACATCTCTTCCAACGCAACAGAAAATTCCATATTCGTGCCTTTTCTCCCTTGACTCTTTTCATGCCTTGGAAGTTTCAGCTGCGAAACCACCGCAAGCTATTGGTTATTGATGGCCGGATTGCCTATTCAGGAGGAATCAACATTGCTGAGGAAAATGAACGTTTGACAAAGGTTCCGAGTTCGCGTTATATTCACGATTTGCATTGCCGTATTACGGGGCCGGCAGTATCACAGTTTGCGTTGGTTTTTTTGCGGGATTGGGGCTATACGACGCGCCGAAAGCCAGCGACCTTTTTAACGCCTTATGATCTGGTAGAACCGGAACGTTGCGGTGAAGCGACGGTACGGGTAATTGAAAGTGGCCCCGGGGAAAACCTTCATGGGTCAATGGATTTATTTACCACTGCGGCGGCGATGGCTCAAAAAAGTTTAACGATACTTACCCCCTATTTTGTTCCAGGCCCGGAGTATATTAACAATCTTCGCATGGCTGCGGCGCGTGGAGTGGATATCCGGATTATTGTTCCGGATCATAACAATCATAAGTTTGTGGATTGGGCGGCGCAGAGTGCCGATGCCCGGCTGTTAGCTGCGGGGATTCGTATTTTTCGGAAACAAGGGCATTTTTCGCATGCAAAGGCATTTCTGGTGGATCAAGAGTGGGGTATGATGGGGTCAAGCAATTGTGACAGTCGGAGCTTCAAGTTGAATTATGAGCTTGACTTCTGCTTCAGCGAAGGAAAGTTTATTCGTGACTTGCAGGAGCAGATTTCCCGTGAGTTAGCTGAATCGATTGAAGTGACCATGGAGGATGTGAACCGGAAGGGGGTATTTCGTCAAATGTTGGAATCAACATGTGCTTTGATGGTTCCTATCCTGTAATTTTCTAACCCGTTTGCAGCTTTTATTGTTTTCTCAGTAAGTGATAAAATTGATTCAAAATCGATTGTGAGAAAATATTCAACTTG
>CALGPR010000396.1 GCA_937960425.1 uncultured Lentisphaeria bacterium | reverse complement strand
CCCAAAAAGAAAAGTCCAAGATAAAGAAACTCATAAATTCCCGGTTCCTTCCTTGGCAAAAAAAGTTTCCGGGCTCCAAAATTCTTTCGGAAACGTCACATCAAATCGGCATTCCTGCAAAGAGATCAAAGTTTTTTCTCCAGTTGGAGCAACCATTTCCGACAAAGTTGCAACCTTCACCCCTTCCACATCAGTATACTGTAAAAAACGCGTAACACCTTTCGGTTCGCTGTTAGAAATGAGCATTTGTGGAAGCATGCTCTCTTCGTCGATCAAAATCCTATCTGTAATCTTCCCGTTTTCCGGCACTTCCGAAGAAAAATCAAATGCCAACTCCATGCAAGGATGATCATTGCACATGGATTTTTCTCCAGTCAAGCGGATTTCTTCCGCCACTGCATAAAAACTTCGGACAGCAAGCAGCTGCCGTCTTAACAGGTTCGCTTTTTCCGGAGATAATTCCGTTATTTTACCACCTTTTTCAACTCGTCAAACACATCAATTCGCAAACGACCGGGAAATTCTCCGCTGACAACGGTATAAAATGGCGCCTGTGGAATACCGGCAGCATCGGTCCGGATGATACAGGAACGGAATTGAAATGGCACATTCCGTTTCAACATCCCTGTCGGATCAATGGCTTTTTCAATCTTTGCAACGACTTCAGCCGTTTTTTCATCCATCCGCACCTGACTTAACAAATTTGGAACGGAACGCCATGGCGTCTCGTCTCCGATCAGTGTCATCACGCTGAAACTCAGGACAACCAGTCCCAAACAAATCAATTTCATCGGCATATATCCTGTTTTTTCTTTTCATTGAAATTGAAGTATAACACAAAAGAAACAACTTTTCAATTCCTCTCTCGAAAATCTGGCCAATTCATCTCTTCAAGGCCGTCTGTAATTTTCCCCCTTATTCCTTATTTGCTGACTGAAACGCTGAAAAATCCCCTTTTATTGTTTCCTTCACGCAAATATTCTGCCCAAAACAGTATACACGTGCAATTGCAATTCTGTATGATAGATGATATAGTAAAAGAATCAAAAAAAACGCTGTGACCGGACAAATGCCGCGGCCACGTTCAAAATGATTGAATACAATGCTTCCAGATGGGGCTGCCATCTGCAAAATCGTACCGGATTTTCGAATAAGTTTCATACGCAGTTTCACCAACATCGGCGGCATTGCATTCCCCAACAAATGGAAACAATGACAATGAAAAATCTCCTTAATCATCCCAGCGACCAAATCGTTGAATTCATGTCTCGGATTTATTCCCATGCCATGACGACGACTTCTGGTGGAAATCTCTCCATTCTTGATGACAACGGTGACATGTGGATCAGTCCCGGCAGCGTTGACAAAGGTACGCTTACCCGTGACGACATCGTGTGTGTAAAGGCAGACGGAACTATTATCGGCAAACATAAACCTTCTTCAGAATTTCCGTTCCATCGTGACATCTACAAAAAGCGCCCGGATGTCAAGGCGATTGTCCACGCGCACCCGCCGGCCTTGGTGGCATTCAGTATTGCGGCTAAAATTCCCGACACAAAGGTCCTTGCAAACATCTATGATATTTGCGGAGAAGTCGGATATGCCGATTATGCCTGCCCCGGCAGCGATGAACTCGGTGCAAAAGTTTCCGCAGCATTTGCCGCCGGACATAATACGATTCTTCTCGAAAATCACGGCACCTGCAATGCCGGCAGAACTCTCATGGAAGCCTTCCAACGTTTTGAAACCCTTGATTACTGCGCCCGCACCATTGGAAACGCAACTGTAATCGGCACGCCAAAGTTTCTGACGCAAGAACAAGTCGCAGAGGCATTGAAAGATCGCAATACAGCCTTCACAGCCTGTGACAGGTTAACCCATACCACAGAAGAAATTGAATGTCGTATCGGCATTATCAAACTCGTCCATCGTTCTTATAAACAACAGCTTTTCACCAGTACTCAAGGAGTCTATGCTGCTCGTCTTGACGCTGACCGTTTTCTGATTACTCCTGGCTGTGCGGATCCGGCAACCTTGACAGTTGACGATCTGGTTCTGGTGAACGGCACAAACTATGAGAGTGGCAAAACTCTCAGCCCTGATGCATGGTTCTGCCGGACGCTTTTTGATGCACAGCCGGAAATCAACTCCATCATGATTGCGCAACCGGCATCGATTATGGCTTATGCCGTAGCTGGAATTCAATTTGACGCCAGAACAATCCCGGAAAGCTACATTCTTCTGCGCGATATGCCGCTTTTTGATTTCGGCTATCGTTTTGACAACACAGCTGATTTGTGCAAAACAATCAATCTCCGCAATCCGGTTGTCTCGGTTCAGAACGACTGTGTCATTACTACCGGGCGTTCACTCCTGGAATCCTTTGACCGTCTGGAAGTCGCTGACTTCAGTGCCAGAGCTGTATTGCAGTCGGTTCCTGTCGGAAAAGTCCAACCGATCAATGCCCGGCAAGTGGCAGAACTGATCCAGGCATTCAAACTGATTGACTGATTCAGAAACTATTTTTAAACGGTCGGAGAAAAATCCTCCGACCGTTTTAGTCTTTACCCGCAGAAAAAACTGAAAAATGCCCTCGGAAACATCTTGATAAATCAGGAGAAACGTCTATAGTAAATTGTGCACAATAACAGTAGGCAGTCGCTTCGGGAAGCCGAAGAGGAAAGTCCGGACTACAAAGAGCGGGGAGTCCTTTTGAAAAGAAGGATACTGTGAACCAGATTTCACAGGAAGGAAAGTGCAACAGAAAACAGACCGCCGAATTTTCGGATTCGGCAAGGGTGAAATGGTGGAGTAAGAGCCCACCGGGCATTGGTGGAAACCGTGTCGCAAGGCAAACCCCTCCCGTAGCAAGACCAAATAGGGAATGATGCTGTTGCTCGCAGCGCTATCAATTCCGGGTTCTGGTCGCTTAGACAGATGATTGCCCTTTCCGGCAACGGGAAGACAAAATCCGGCTTATTCTGTTGTTGTGCTTTCTGTTTGTTTCGCGAAAGAAAATAAACAGCACATAGCATGATGAGAACACAGAAAGATTGATGTAAGGTTTTGACGATGGCTAAATTTGCGATTATCAGTGATATTCACTCCAATTATGAGGCGTTGGAGGTAGTCCTGGCGGCCTGTGCCGAAGCGAGAGTTGATAAATATCTCTGCCTTGGCGATATTGTTGGATATAATGCTGATCCGCAAAAATGTCTGGAGCGGGTTCTTGACCTTGATTTAATAGCTATGGTTCGCGGCAATCACGATGACCTGGTGGCAAGTGATGATGAAGAAATGGATGGATTCAACCAGAATGCCCGTATAGCGATTCTCTGGACTCGGCAGCAACTTACTGCAGAACAACGTGCCTGGCTGGGAACGCCTCCACTGCGCATGGCAGTACCGGGAATCCCGGTCACTCTGGTTCATGCGACGTTGGATTCTCCGGCACACTGGGGATATGTTTTTGACGTTCATCACGCAAAAGACAATTTTTCCTATCAGTTTACCCAACTCTGTTTTTGCGGGCACTCTCATGTTCCTGTTGCCTTCGACAAACGCCCAATGACTGGAGCAAATGAAAAATCAGTTGTCGAAATAACCAATTGGAGCGACAAAGAACATGAAAATGATGGAACGCTCAATTGGAATGAAGCAGATTCTCTGTCGGTTCAGCTTGAAGCCGGGCACAAGTATCTTTTCAACATCGGCAGTGTCGGCCAACCTCGCAATCACGACCCGCGTGCCTCTTTCGCTATTTTTGACGATATTGATAAAACAGTAACTCGATATCGGATCCCTTATGATATTTCTGCTACCCAGGCAAAGATTCGCGCGGCAGGGTTACCGGAACGGTTGGCTGCCCGTCTGGAATCCGGGATCTGACCATAACACCTAATTATAAATTTCTGATTTTCCCGACAAAAGAACTGATTTATGAAACGGCGTAAAAGAATCCTGATTATTAAGCCAAGCAGCTTGGGAGATATTTTCCACACTTTTCCGGCATTGGAAGAATTGCGAAAAGCTTATCCTCACGCCTATTTTGAGTGGTTGGTATCTCCGGCCTTTGCTTCTGCGGTCGAGTATTGCCCCGGTGGAGTACATCGGGTTATTTTTTTTGAACGACGAAAATTGGGAAATGTTTTTTCCTTTCTTCCCGCGCTAATTCGTCTGTTGAAAGCATTGCGGCGACATCATTATGATGTAATTATTGATTTTCAAGGACTGCTGCGAAGCAGTATCTGTGCTTACCTGGCCAAAGGGAAGACTGTCGTCGGGTGGGAACATCCCAAAGAAGCACTTGCTGCAAAGTTTTATACCATAAAAATTGCCGACTCGGATTTCCCGCACGCGGTTGATAAAAATCTCCATTTGGTGCGTACATTTCTAAACCAGCCGGATTTGCCTTCTCCAGCAGAAATCAAGCCACTACCGGTTATCCAAGGGAATAAGGAGCGTATCAAAGCCGAACTGGGAAATTTTAAAATTGATTCCCATACGGAGTTTGTAGCCATCATTCCCGGAACGCGCTGGGAATCCAAACGTTTCCCTGAAAAATTTTATGCGGAATTGATTGACAAACTTTATGCGAAACGCCCGGGGTTACATTTCGTCCTAATCGGTGGACCTGACGCCCGAAAACATGCGCATGTGATTCGAAATTTAACGAATTGCCCCTATGTATTCTCTCTTGCCGGCAAAACCCATATTGGAGAATTGGTAGAATTGCTCCGTTCTGCTGTCTGCGCAATCGGAGCCGACAGTGGGCCTCTCCATATTGCGGCAGCAGTTCAAACACCCTGTTTCTGTTTTTACAGTTCGACGGATCCCGTTTTGACCGGGCCTTATGGAAAAAATCACAAGATATACCAGCGTAAAGATTTACCTTGTATTTGCTGTATGGAACGAATGTGTCCGGAGAAACATTTCTCCTGCCACCAACTTTCTACTGATGAAATATCCAGTGACATTGTCGCCTATATCCAAACTCACGGCCGGCCAGAAACACAGCCGCAAACCTGAAAGGAGCCTCATTTATGCTCAAACGACTTCTTGCATTTCTGTTTTTTTTCGGTATGGTAGGAATTTTTTCTGCTCAAGCCCAATTGATGCTCGATTTGGATTTAAATAACCGCCGAAATTTTCTCCAGTACGAGCCGATCCTTGCCCATGTAAAAATCCGCAACGACTCTGCACAACCTTTGCTATTTGGAAAAGATGAAATGCGGGGAACCATGCAGTTTGAGATTGTTGACAAACGAGGATGTGAAGTGCCGACTATTGGAGAAATGGATTACTCCTTAACTGGTTTGTTGCTCAAAGCTGGCGAAACAAAAGAAATCACTCTCCAGTTGAATAAATTTTACAAACTCGAGCCTTTGGGGCTTTACCAAGCCCATGTTTACATTACCCATCCAAAATTAAAAGATGCCTTTCGCTCCCGGGACGTCCGATTTGAAGTGGTCAAAGGGCACTCTGAATGGCGGAAAACTGTTGGTGTTCCCGATATCTCTGACAGTACCAATCAGGGAGAAAAAATCATTGCGGAACGTACTTTTGACATTCGTTCGGTAATCGAAGGGACAACCACAAATTATTATCTGCTGGTAGAAGACCCCAAAACAGTTTATGCGTTACATCGTCTTGGTATTGCTCTAGCGCAGGAAAAGTTTACGGTTTCAGTGGATCGCCTGAGTAATCTTCACATTCTCCTGCCATTAAATCCCAAAACCTTCCGATATTTCGTCTACGACATTGACGGGAAGCTTTGTGACATGCGTTCGTATCGAAAAACAACTACAAACCCGGCACTCTATCGAGATCAGGAGCTGGGAACAGTACGAGTCCTGGGTGGAGAAGAAATCATTGACCAGAAACCGGCAAATACTTCGATGGCGCAACCGGCTGGCAATACGAATGCCTCCCCCAACACCCTCCTCCCGGCTGCGCAGCCAGCCATTCCTACCGCCGAACCGATAGAATAATTTGCAACCAACCATAACAATAAAAAAGACTCCAAACTGAATTAGGAGTCTTTTTTATTGTAGCCTTTATTGGTGTTTTCCTAATTTTTGAATGCAGGACCGGCTTACCAATGTTGAAAATCACACTTTAACGCTACCGAAAAAACTTGTCCGTTTTGTGCTGCTCCACTGGCTAACCAACGATGCATCTCCTGACGGAATTGTTTATAAGGTTGACATAACATTCCAACGCCTGGCGTATTCACCAATTCTGCAACAGAGTCAAAAGTCAGTAAAAAATAATCCTTCCCCAATTTCTTCTTGTAATGCTGGGCGGCCATAACTAACGGCAGGACAAGCTCAAAATTCATGACAAAGATTCCCCGCGGATGATTACCGGAAAACAATTTTCCAGCAATTTCCTCAATTTCGTGGGGAATATCCAGAAAATCCCGGGAAAAAATCCAGTCCCCCCGCATATGAGCTCCGAATGCAATTGCCTGCTCGTAAAAAGCAATAATGCGATGGTGTAGATAAGGCCGTTCAACACTGCACGTCCGTGAAATGAAAGCGATATCCCGTCCTCCTTCGATCAAAAGCCATGCGAGACCTTCTCGAATACTGCTTACCGGATCCGTAAACACACAGTCATAATTGCGATATTGCCGATTAAATAACAATTGCGGAATGCGTTTGTCCCGGAGAGCGTCCATGATAAAAAGTTGTTCTTCTCCCGGAAGCATCCAAATTACAGCGCCTCCCGGCATCGCCAACTGTTCAAAACGCTCTGCGCTTTCCCGCTCATTAAACCAGGTAATCGGATATTCAAAAGGGTCTCCGGATAGCACCAGCTCGCTGAAAAAATCAACCGGTCTGCTGCCATAATATCCAGCAACAAATCGAATTGAAGTAATTTTGTGATCCGGATGAATCGAGGCAACATAGGTTCCACTACCTTTCACACTGCGAAGATACCCGTTAGCAGTTAAGGAATCTATTGCTCTCTCTACAGTTGTACGCGAACAGCCATATTTTGTTGCAAGGCGATTTCTGGAAGGAATTGGTGTCCCGACCGGGTACTTCCCAGTAATCATGTCTTGGACTAACCGTTTTTCCAGAATGGATGTTTTCGATATCATGACAAACCCTCCGTCCTGATTTGTTCTCTTCGCAAGGT
>CALGPR010000395.1 GCA_937960425.1 uncultured Lentisphaeria bacterium | reverse complement strand
GGTAAAATAACTGAATGGCTCTTTTTTTATGAATTTCATCAATAAATTCTTACAAAAATTCATTTTCAAGTGTTTTTGGGTTTGACTTTCAAAATACGGCTGCTACAATTAGTTATGAACTAAAATGACAGAAAGAGCAGATAAGAATCAATCCGGGGTGCTTTTTATTTTAAACCGATCCTAAAGAACAATTCTATCGCCAGTAATAAATTGACGAATTGACGGGGCCCGAATTATCGGGCAGAATCCATATCGCTTCGAAGCTACCCCGACTGTCTTGATCCAGGCATTTCCCCCAAACTGTTCGGATAACCTGCGTGAGCGATTATACCTTTAAATATTTTCTGATAAAAAAATAGTTGGGGAAATGCGCAACACAACACAGCCGGCCGGAAGCCGGGAAAAGGACACAAACAATGAATATTTATGTCGGGAATCTGCCCTACTCCACAACCAAAGAAGAACTTGAAATCACCTTCGGTGCCTTCGGCGAAGTCTCCTCCGCCCGTATCGTCAACGATCGTGAAACTGGCCGCTCCAAAGGCTTTGGATTCGTCGAAATGCACAATGACGAACAGGCCAAAAAAGCAATTGACGGCCTTAACGGCCAGGAAATTGGCGGACGCAAAGCTGTCGTTAACGAAGCAAAACCGCGGGAAGACCGTCCGCGCCGCGAAGGCGGATTCAATCGTGGGCCGCGTTCTTTCAACCGCTGAGAAATCCGACGGATTGTAAAAATCAGCGCCGGGCGCATGATGCGTCCGGCCTTTTTTTTGCCGTTGCCTTGAATCAGCCTTTTGCAGTGGTACATTATGAAACTGTTGAATCGGTAATATCTTCCCGTTTGGTGCAAACGTTTCATTCTGCTGCCGCAACCGGAATCCGGAAATCGGGATGTAACTTACAAATAAGGATCATTCAATTATGGAACTGATGCTCTTCAATACCATGAATCGCCGCCTTGAAGCGTTTCATCCGGTCATAGAAGGAGAAGCGCGCATGTATACATGCGGGCCAACTGTCTATAACTTTGCCCATATCGGGAATTTCCGTGCATACACATTTGAAGACCTGCTCAATCGTGTTCTTTCCTATTTCGGGTACAAAGTAACCCAGGTAATGAATCTCACCGACGTCGATGACAAAACAATCCGGGATTCCCGGGCAAATCACATGAAGCTGGCAGACTTCACGGACCGCTACATCAAAGCTTTTTTTGAAGACCTCAAAACTTTGCGCATTACTCCGGCCTCCTACTATCCGGCTGCGACCAGACATATTCCGGAAATGATTGCATTAATCCAGACACTACTGGATAAAGGATATGCGTACCAGGCCGAAGATCAATCGATCTATTTTTCGATTGACAAATTTCCGGAATATGGAAAACTGGCAAAAATTGACCGGGAAAACCAACGCAATGGTGTACGCATCAAGAACGACGAATATGCCAAGGATTCCGTTGCTGACTTTGCGCTGTGGAAAGCCTATGATGAAAATGATGGAGATGTCTGGTGGGACAGTCCATGGGGGAAAGGCCGTCCCGGGTGGCACATCGAATGCAGTGCTATGGCAATGAAGTACCTGGGAAAAACTTTTGATATCCATACCGGCGGAATTGACAACATGTTCCCACATCACGAAGATGAAATTGCCCAAAGTGAATGTGCCAACGGCTGCAAATATGTCAATTACTGGCTCCACTGCGCCCATTTGATGGTGGACGGAGAAAAAATGTCTAAATCTCTCGGCAACTTCTATACGCTTCGTGATTTGCTTGCCCGAGGGTACACGGGCAGAGAAATCCGTTATGTCCTGCTGGGGGCGCATTACCGGAAAAAACTCAACTTCACCATGGAAGCGCTGGATCAGGCTCGAGAGACCCTCAAAAAGTTTGAAGCATTGTTCATCCGCCTCAAGGCTGTAGCTCAGCAGGGAGACGGGCAGGAAGTCCAGAAGCTTATCCAGGAAGCACAAACATCGTTTAAAGCCGCGCTCAGCGATGACCTGAATATTTCTGAAGCACTGGCAGCGGCCTTCGGATTGATGCGTGAAAGTAATAAACTTCTTGATGAAGAAAAACTTTCTGCGGCAGGAGCAAAGGAAATTCTTGACGTGTTCAAGGATTTTGACCGTGTTTTTGCATTTTTCGATGTCGAGCTTGCCGCAGAAGAGACGGTTCCAGCGGACATTCTCGCCTTAGCAGAAGAACGCGTTATAGCGCGTAAAAACCGTGATTTCAGCCGATCAGATGCCATTCGCGATGAACTCAGTTCCCGCGGATATGCGGTAGAAGACATTCCTGGCGGTGGATTCCGAATCAAAAAACTGGGTTAATTTTACATGGTAGAACGAGTACTCTGGTCGGCAAAGCACCTGTCCCTGTCCATCGGGCGGCAGGTGCTTTTCGATGATATTGCGCTGGGAATTTGTGAAGGAGAACGGATCGGCCTTGTCGGACGCAATGGAACCGGGAAGTCGACGCTCCTGCGTGTGATTGCCGGGACACAATCTGTGGCAACAGGCAGCGAATTTGCGGCAGTACGGGATCTGCGCATTGCTACCCTGCCGCAGGATTGCGATCTGGATCCTCAGCGAACCATTCGCGAAAATGTCTCTGACGGGGCAGCCGATTTCCACGCAGTTCTTTCCGAATACGAAACAGCACGGCCCGATTCCCGACGGCATGATGAATTGGAACACCTGATTTCCCTGCATAACCTTTGGAGCCTGGAAGCAGAGATTGATTCGATTCTGGGGCGATTAAATTTGACCGATCCAGATCGATTGACCGGTACACTATCCGGAGGAGAAAAGCGACGCGTGGCACTGGCTCGGGCGGTCGTTGCTGATCCCGACTTGCTGCTTCTCGACGAACCGACCAATCACCTGGACGTCGAAACCATCGGCTGGATTGAAGATTTTTTAGCAACCTTTAAAGGAGCCTGCTTCTTTATTACCCACGATCGTGCATTCCTGGATCATTTATCCACACGCATTCTGGAATTGGACAACGGTAAATTGTATTCTTATACCGGTTCTTATGCGGACTTTCTGGCCGAAAAAGCAGAACGGGAATACGCAGAAGATCAAATGGAATCCAAACGGCGGAAATTTCTGCGCTCGGAAGTAGAATGGGTACGCAGGTCTCCCAAGGCACGCCTGCGCCGCAACCTTGGTCGCCTCAGACGCTATGAAGAAACAGCCGCGATATCTGCACCGGAAAGGATGGGAGAAATCGAATTGGTGATTCCGGCACCGGGAAGACTTGGTAATAAAATTATTGAGCTTGCTGATGTCACTATGGGATTTGATGGCAGGAAACTTTTTGAAAATTTCAGTTTTGAATTTACTGCCGGCAGAAAAATCGGGATTGTCGGGCCTAACGGAGCGGGAAAAACAACCTTGTTGCGACTTTTGACTGGAGAACTTCAACCGAACTTTGGAACCGTAAGTATTGCCCCGACCGTGGAATTTAATTACATTGATCAGGGTAGAGTTAAACTGGATCAGGAAAAAACCGTTTTTGAAGAAATTTCCGAAGGGGTGGAAACGATTTCGCTTGGCACGGAAAAAGTTTCTGTCTGGGGCTATCTCCGCCGCTTCCTTTTTGAAGACGACCGGATTAATACGCAGATAAAGTACCTTTCCGGTGGAGAAAAAGCACGGCTGGCTCTGGCAAAACAGATGAAACACGGAGGGAATTTTCTGATCCTTGATGAACCCACCAACGATCTGGATTTGTCATCATTGCGAATGCTTGAGGAGGCGTTGTGTCACTTCAGCGGCTGTCTGGTTCTGGTCAGCCACGACCGCTTTTTTCTCAATCGAATTTGTGACGGGATTTTTGCTTTTGAGGCCGGCGGCATCACCTATTCACCGGGCGACTTTGATTACTATATGGAAAAGCGTGCCCAAAAACAAGCGCAGCCCAATCCAAGTACAATTGCAGAGAAACGAAAGTCAAATTCTACAGCTGCACCGGCAACTTCCCCCCTAAAAAAAGCCCCAACAAAACTCTCTTACAAAGAACAAAAAGAACTCGACGGAATGGAACAAGCGATTGAAGAAGCTGATGCAAAAATTTCTGAATACGAAGCACTTTTTTCTTCTCCAGACTTTTTTGCAAAACACGGCAAAGAAATCAACACGCTTCAAGCCGAACTGGAAGCAGCAAAACTCGAACTGGAACGGCTTTATGCTCGTTGGGACGAATTAGAAACAAAAAAACAACAGCTAAACGAGTCAAAATGACACATAAATTGTGACACTATAAATGTGCCATTATAACACACCATTAAAAAAAATGCGTTTGCATTGGTCAGCAAACGCATTTTTTTTATTCTGAGAGCTGAATTATCACTATTCAGAAAAGTAAAAAAACATATTTATAAAATTTATAACCAACAATTTACCGCTCCATTCACAGAAGCCTGAGAAAAAAATTGGCACGCCTGGTGCTATAATTAAAGCAAACCCAAACAAAAAAAAACATAACCATCTGGAAGTTCTTTTCCAGATCTTACAAGGAGGATACAATTATGTTAGCAAAGCTTAGTGATAACTTTGGGATCATCAC
>CALGPR010000394.1 GCA_937960425.1 uncultured Lentisphaeria bacterium | reverse complement strand
ATAACGGCGGCGGCGAAATGACGATTGTCAAAAATGTTCGGATCACCTTTGGCGCAGATGGACAACCGGTTAGCTATCAGTTGAATGAAGTTGTTACAGACCGTAACGGCAACCTTCTCAATGACAGTTTCAAAGACATTAAAGCCGACAGTCCGGAAGCACAGAAAGCTCTTGCGATTTACAATGAACAGAAGGCTGCGGAAGGATCATCTTCCAGCGCCAACTGACGGAAATCATTTTGAGTTTTAAGCGAAAAAAAAATCGCAGTGCACATCCGTTCCGGTGGATGCGCACTGTTTTCTTATTGTTGCTTTTGACAGCAATGGCCTTTGCCGTATTGAAACTGGGATTTCTTCTCTGGGAAAGCCGCATTGACACGCATACGTTTGATCGGGAAATAGCCATTGCATCGAAGAAATACAATGTTGACAGCCGATTGATCCGGGCAGTTATTTTTGAAGAAAGCCGCTTTCGGCCATCGGCACGTGGAAATGCCGGGGAAATCGGACTGATGCAGGTTTTGCCCGGAGGTGCAGTTGCCGACTATGTCCGACTTCACAAAAAGCGCCCCATGTTGGAAGTGGAACTCTTTCAACCTGAAGTCAACATCGATATCGGGACCTGGTATCTGGGGCGTGCGCTGCAGGTCTGGGGGCGATACAAATGCGCAACAGAGCTGGCATTATGTCAATATAATGCGGGACAGAGTCGTGCCGCAGCGTGGAAACCGGAAAATTTTGATGTCGAAGATATGACAGAAAATATTACGATCGACAGTACTCGCCGTTATGTCCGAAATATTATGGATCGATACCGCCGTTACTGCGAAGAAGAAACAAGAGAAGCTTTAAAGGAGAAAAAATAATGAATCGGAATCGTCTTTATGCAACCCTTGCTGCAGCTTTCGTGCTGACAGGCCTATCAGCAGTACAGCTTTTTGCCGCGGAGGGGTATATTGAAAACTTTTCTCCGGACAAGAAGGATGCCAAAACATCCTACCCGGAAAATTGGGCATTAGACGGAACAAAAATCGGAGTCAACCCGACAAAATTTGAAGTTCAGTCGGACCCATCCTGTTCTGAAAATGGGAAATTAGTGGTTACCTGCGACAAAGCGACAGGCGCGTTAATGACTGATTTAACCGAAAAAGTCGATTTGAACAAAACGCCAATTATGCGGTGGCGCTGGCGCATCGTCCAATTGCCGGAAGGCGCTGATGGCCGCCCCGGGGGGAAGGATGATCAGGGAATTGCTCTGTATATCGGAGCGAATGGCTTTCTGACCAAAAATTCCATTGCCTATCGCTGGGAGACAAAGACCCCGGTAGGTTACGAAGGAACGGCAAAATACGGCGGCGGCCTGGTAAAAGTTCATTTTTTTGCCATTCGCAATGAAGATTCTCCTATTGGGAAATGGGTGATGGAAGAACGAAATGTTGCTGCTGATTTTGAGAAGGCATACGGAAAAGTTCCGAAAGAGTTTGCCCTGAGCGTCTGTGCAAACAGTCAATACACTGGAACACAGACAAAAGCAGAAGTTGATTATATTCAGTTTCTATCTGAGGCTGAAGCTAAAAAAGATCCCCTTCCTTCAGAAGGATCGGAGTCACCTTCTGAGCCATAAAGAAATTTGAAAACATTTTATGCGAAAT
>CALGPR010000393.1 GCA_937960425.1 uncultured Lentisphaeria bacterium | reverse complement strand
ATATTATAAGGTCATTTTTGACATAACTGAGCCGTGTAAAATGATTGGGTTCGTTCTTCCGAATGAAGGCAGCGATAGACCATTGCAAGATTTTGCAGTCACCGTTGATGCGGTAGAAGAACTGACCGGATTGGATTTTTTTCCCTTGCTTTCTCAAGAAGCTCAGCACCGATTGGAAAGCAATATTACAATTGAAGCCTGGCAATGGGAAGAAGAGCCGGCTGCTGACAACATCCAAGAGGCTGAACCTTCCGCATCAAAAAAGAAAAAAGGAAAATAGTTTTTTTATGATTATCAGACCGTTTATGGATACCGATATCGAAGATGCCGGCTTGCTTGCCATGCAGTTATGGGAAAAGGAACTTCCTCATGTATCGAAGGAGGTGAAATATCTGATTTATCAATACCTTGTTCGTTATTATTATTACCCTCAATCAGAGTATTGCTTCTGTGCTGTCGAGGGCACAGTATTACAAGGAATACTTCTGGCTTATTTCTGCAATGGTTCTGAAAATTCGGCTGACGAATGGGTCAATGCTCATATCACTAACGAAAATCGCTCTATTCTGGAAAATTATCGTGCCTATCTGATGGGAAACCGCGTCAAAGAACATAGTCTTGCTTTTGATCATGAAATTATTCTTGCGCTTTTTGCCACCAGGCGTAAGGGTGTGGGCAAATTACTGATACAAGCTCTCGAAGAAAAATGTAGAAAAAACAACGTTCATAGTATGTTATTATGGACAGATGAAACCTGCGACATCTCTTACTATCGTCGCAATCGTTTCTCGCAAGTCGCCTGCATGCAAACATTCCCCACACTTGGAAATCTGTCACTGACAACCTGTTTTTTTCGGAAGTATTTTTCACAATAAACCGCTCAACTCCAATCACTCTGATTCCAGAAACCAGAAACGCCGCACCGGACAAATTCTGCCGTCCGCATCAGTTACCGTACACTCCATGCGATCATAATTCATTCCGAGTAATGTTCTCAATGAAGGCAAGTTGTCTTCAGTACAGGTAACTAATACCGGTCGAATATTCAACTGTTCTGCGCGACTGAGAGCTAATAAAAACAACTTTTTTGCCAGTCCCTTCCCTCGTTCAGTTTTACGAAGCACACAGCCAATATGTCCACCGTAATCAGCAAGTTTTTTATTTAATCGCAATCGGATATTAACCGTCCCGATATACCGTTCTCCTGCGACAGCCCAAAAGGTTACCGATGGAACATACCCGGGAGGCAAATTGAGGCCAGCCTCTTCGTCAGCGTATTGAAAAAAGATGGTTTGACTCCACTGAGAAAACTTTACCGGATCATGAATAATATAGGAATTGTGTACATGCGTATAAGTTTCCCGGCAACCTTCAAGATAAGACTCAAGATATTTATTTTCCGGACGTACCAGTTCAAGGTGCATACACTTTCCTCATCCCAGCCATTGTACTTTCCCGCACAAGCAATTCTTTCTCTGCAAAACGCAGAAAAAAGACTACTTGCCATTCCTCAAACAGCTCGTAGGCAAAAAGCTTTCAGCAAACAGAATTACTTTTTTTCAAACCTTTATTGATCTTTTTTAATCCACTCTGCCTTTTGCGGTAACGAACAGCCAACAGCGTAAT